>DATEFR010000829.1:0-8362 GCA_035280545.1 Burkholderiaceae bacterium
GAGCACATCGAGTCGCAGTCGCTGAACGGCGTCGCGATCATCAAGATCTTCTTCCAGCCGACCGCGAACATCCAGACCGCGATCGCCCAGGTCGTCGCGATCGAGCAGGCGCAGCTGCGCCAGCTGCCACCGGGCATCACGCCGCCCCTGGTGATCAAGTATTCGGCCTCGAGCATTCCGGTGGTGCAGCTGGGTCTTTCGAGCCCGACACTGCCCGAGCAGGCGCTGTTCGATGCCGCGGTCAACACGCTGCGGCCGCAGCTGATCACGATCCCCGGCGTCGCGGTGCCGTTTCCGTACGGCGGCAAGAACCGGCTGATCTCGGTCGACCTCGACATGCAGGCGCTGCAGGCGCGCGGCATGTCGCCGGCCGACGTGGTCAACGCGATCAACGTGCAGAACCTGATCCTGCCGTCGGGCACCGCGAAGTTCGGCGAGACCGAGTACACGGTCAGGATGAACGGCTCGCCGAGCGCGATCGCCGGGCTCAACGACCTGCCGGTGCGCACCAGCAACGGCGCGACCACCTACCTGCGCGACGTCGCCTACGTGCGCGACGGCTACTCGCCGCAGACCAACGTGGTGCGCCAGGACGGCGTGCGCGGCGTGCTGCTCTCGGTGCTGAAGAACGGCGGCGCGTCGACGCTGGACATCGTCTCGAACCTGCGCGCGCTCTTGCCCAAGGTCGCGCAGGTGATGCCGCAGGAGATCAAGGTCACGCCGCTGTTCGACCAGTCGGTGTTCGTGAAGGCCGCGGTGCAAGGCGTCGTGATCGAGGCGCTGATCGCCGCCGCGCTGACCGCCGCGATGGTGCTGCTGTTCCTCGGCAACTGGCGCAGCACGCTGATCATCGGGCTGACGATCCCGCTGTCCATCCTCGCGGCCATCCTCGTGCTGCAGCTGCTGGGCGAGACGCTGAACCTGATGACGCTGGGCGGGCTCGCGCTGTCGGTCGGCATCCTGGTCGACCAGGCCATCGTGACGATCGAGAACATCGAGCGCCACCTGCACCTGGGAACGCCGCTGCACGAGGCGATCCTGACCGGCGCGAACGAGATCGGCGTCGCCGCGTTCGTCTCGACGCTGTGCATCTGCATCGTGTTCGTGCCGATGTTCTTCCTCTCCGGCGTCGCGCGCTTCCTGTTCGTGCCGCTGGCCGAGGCCGTCGTGTTCGCGATGATCGCGTCGTACATCCTGTCGCGCACGCTGGTGCCCACGCTGGTGATGCTGCTGATGGGCCGCTCGCACGGCGGCGGCACGGCGGCCGCTGACTACGCCCGGCCGAGTGCGCTGCAACGCGTCTACCGCGCGTTCGACCGGCGCTTCGAGCGCGTGCGTCGCGCCTACACGCTGCTGCTCTCGGCGCTGCTAGGCAAGCGGCGCACGTTCGCACTCGCGTTCCTGGCGTTCTGCGTGCTGTCGTGCGGGCTCTACCCGTTCCTCGGGCGCGACTTCTTCCCGAGCGTCGACGCCGGCCAGATCCGGCTGCACATGCGCGCGCCCACCGGCACCCGCATCGAAGAGACCGCGCGCCTGGCCGACCAGGTCGAAGCGGCAATCCGCAAGCTGATCCCGAAGGACCAGCTCGAGACCATCCTCGACAACCTGGGCGTGCCGAACAGCGGCATCAACCTGTCGTACAGCAACGCCGGCACGATAGGCACGCTGGACGGCGAGATCCTGATCTCGCTGAAGGAAGGCCATCGCGCGACCGACTCGTTCGTGGACACGCTGCGCAACGAGCTGCCCCGGCAATTCCCGGGCATCGAGTTCTTCTTCCAGCCGGCCGACATCGTCACGCAGATCCTGAACTTCGGCCTGCCGGCGGCGATCGACGTGCAGTTCACCGGCAACAACCAGCAGGCCAACGCGCAGCTCGCCGCCGAGCTGACCAAGCAGATCAAGCGCATCCCCGGCGCGGTCGACGCGCATGTGCATCAGCGGCTCGATGCGCCCAGCATCGATCTGCAGATGGACCGCTCGCGGCTGCAGCAGTTCGGCCTGTCGGCGTTCAACGTCGGGCAGAACGTGCTGGTATCGCTGTCCGGCAGCTCGCAGACCGCGCCGGCGTTCTGGCTGAACCCGAGCAACGGCATCGTCTACAGCATCGCGGTGCAGACGCCGCAGTACAAGGTCGATTCGCTGGATGCACTGCTGAACATGCCGATCGCCAGCGGCGGCAATGCGGGCGCAAACGCAGGCGGCACGCAGCTGCTCGGCAACCTCGTCGAGACCGCGCCGAGCCGGCAGGCCGCGGTGGTCTCGCGCTACAACATCCTGCCCGCGATCGACGTCTATGTCGGCGTGCACGGCACCGACCTCGCCAGCGTCGCGGGCCAGGTCGAGAAGCGGGTCGAGCAGATCCGCACCAAGCTGCCGCGCGGCAGCGACGTGACGATACGCGGCCAGGTCCAGACCATGCAGAGCTCGTTCGTCGGCCTTCTCGTCGGTCTCGCGATGGCGATCGTGCTCGTGTACCTGCTCGTGGTCGTCAACTTCCAGTCGTGGATCGATGCGGCGATCATCATCGCGGCGCTGCCCGCGGCGCTGGCCGGCATCGCCTGGATGCTGTTCATCACCGGCACGACCTTGAGCGTGCCGGCGCTGACCGGCGCGATCATGACGATGGGCGTGGCCACCGCGAACAGCATCCTGCTGGTTTCGTTCGCGCGCCAGCGCCAGCAGGACGGCGTGCCGCCGCTGGCCGCCGCGCTCGAAGCCGGCGCGACCCGCATCCGCCCGGTGATGATGACCGCGCTCGCGATGATCATCGGCATGATCCCGATGGCCCTCGGCCTGGGCGAAGGCGCCGAGCAGAACGCGCCGCTGGGCCGCGCGGTGATCGGCGGGCTGCTGTTCGCGACCGTCTCGACCCTGCTGTTCGTGCCGGTCGTCTACGCCGGCGTGCACCGCCGGCTCGCCCATCGCCATGCCGCGCACGGCAGCACGCCACACATGCCGCCGCCCGCGTTGCAGGAGAGCTGAACCATGACCGAACAACGCCACGCCGCGCTGGGCATCCACATGGATGTGCCCGACGACGCCACCGAGCAGCTGAAGCGCCGCCAGATCGCCAGGCGCGCGAAGTGGCTTGCGCTCGCGGCGCTGCTGCTGCTCGCGCTGGGCGCCGGCCGCACCGTGCTGACGCGCATCGCCAACGCCCGTGCGCTCGAAGTCGGCACCGAAGAACGCGCGAAGTTGTACGTGAAGACGACGCTGCCGAAAGCCGGCGGCGCGGGCCAGTCGCTGGTGCTGCCCGGCACCTTGCAGGGTTTCGTGCAGTCGCCGATCGCGGCGCGCGCCAGCGGCTATCTGAAGCGCTGGACGAAGGACATCGGCAGCCGCGTCGCGAAGGGCGAGCTGCTGGCCGAGATCGAGACGCCGGAGGTCGACCAGCAGCTCACGCAGGCGATCGCGGCGCGCGAGCAAACCGCTTCCAGCCTCGCGCTCGCGAAGAGCACCGTCGAGCGTTGGGAAGGCCTGCGCAAGAAGGACGTGGTCTCGCAGCAGGACCTCGATGAACGCCGCAGCGCGCTCTCGCAGGCCCAGGCCAACCTCGCGGCCGCCGACGCGAACGTGCAGCGACTGCGCCAGCTCGAGGGCTTCAAGCGCATCGTCGCGCCGTTCGCGGGCGTGATCACGCGGCGCAACGTCGACGTCGGCGACCTGATCGACGCGGGCGGCGGCAGCGGCCGCGCGCTGTTCATGCTGTCGCAGACCGACCCGCTGCGGGTCTACGTCAACGTGCCGCAGTCGTATGCGCAGCTCGTGAAGCCGGGCCAGCCGGTGACGGTCACGCAGGCCGAGCTGCGCGGCCAGGCCTTCAAGGGCGAGGTCGCGCGCACCGCCGCGGCGATCGACACCGCGACGCGCACGATGCAGGTCGAGGTCAGCCTGCCGAACCAGGACGGCGTGCTGCTGCCCGGCGCATACGTGCAGGTCGCGCTGCCGCTCGCGGCGCTGGGCACGCTGGTCGTGCCGGCCAACGCGCTGCTGTTCCGCGCCGAGGGCACGCGGGTCGCGGTGGTCGACAAGGCCGGCAAGGTCGCGCTGCGCCCCGTCAGCATCGGCCGCAACCTCGGCGAATCGGTCGAGCTGCTCGATGGCATAGTCGCGGCCGATCGACTCGTGCTCAATCCGTCGGACTCGCTGGCCGAAGGCGACGTGGTCGCCCTCGCACCGCCGACGAAGGAAGTGCCGTGACGATCACCGCGGCGAGTCGCACCGCAGCGCTGGCCTGCGCCGCCGCGTGCACGCTGCTGGCCGGCTGCGCGGCCGGGCCGGCCTACCGCAAGCCCGAGCTCGAGATGCCGGTGGCCTGGAAGCTGGACGCCCCGTGGCGCACCGGCGCGCCGGCCGACGCGGCCGACAAGGGCCCGTGGTGGCAGCGCTTCGGCGACGCGCAGCTCGACGCGCTGCAGCAGCGCGCGCTCGCGAACAGCCCGACGCTCGCGATCGCCCACGCGCGCCTGGTGCAGGCGCGCGCAGTCGTTGACGCGGCCTCGGCCGGCCTGTTCCCGCAGATCGGCGCCGGCGTTCGTGCCTCGCGATCGAAGATCTCGGCCAACCGGCCGCTGACCAACTATTCGTCGCCGAACTTCTCGACGGTGCAGAACGACTTCGCGCTGTCGTTCACGGTCGGTTATGAGGTGGACCTCGCGGGCCGCGTGCGCAGTACGCTCGAGGGCGCGCAGGCGACGGCCGAGCAGTCGGCCGCCGATTTGGCGAACACCCGGCTGCTGCTGGCGTCGGATCTCGCGGCGAACTACTTCAACCTGCGTGCGCTCGACATCGAGCTCGACGTGATCCAGCGCTCGATCGCGCTGCAGCGGCGCGCGCTCGAGATCGTCAGCTCGCGTCACGACCTGGGGGCGACCTCCGGGCTCGAGGTCGCGCAGCAGCAGGCACTGCTGGACTCGACGCTGACCCAGCTCGACGTGCTGCGCAAACAGCGCAGCCAGTTCGAGCACGCGATCGCGACGCTGACCGGCACGCCGGCGCCGACGTTCGAGCTCGCGCCGTTGCTGGCCGAGCTGAGGCCGCCGGCCGTGCCGCTGGGCGTGCCGTCCGATGTGCTCGAGCGGCGGCCCGACGTCGCGTCAGCGGAGCGGGCGATGGCCGCGGCGAATGCGCAGATCGGCGTCGCGCGCGCCGCGTTCTTCCCGAGCATCACGCTCGGACCCGGCATAGGCGTCGACAGCCGTGCGCTGTCCAGCCTGTTCGACGCGCCCAGCCTGTTGTGGTCGGTCGGCGTCAGCGCGACGCAGACGCTGTTCGACGGCGGCCGCATTCGCGCGAACGTCGACTTCGCGCGGGCCGGCTACGACGCAACCGTCGCCAACTATCGGCGCGTCGTGCTCGGCGCGATGCAGGAGGTCGAGGACGGCATCACGGGCTTGTCCGCGCTCGAGCGGGCATCGGCGCAAGCGACCACCGCGGTCGAGTCGAGCCGGCGCGTGCTCGACCTCGCGACCGCGCGCTATGAAGGCGGTGCGTCGACCTATCTCGACGTGATCAGCGCGCAGCAGTCGCTGCTGAGCAGCGAGCGCCAGGCCGCGCAGCTGCGCGGCCAGCAGATGTTGACCGCGGTGCTGCTCGTGAAGGCGCTAGGCGGGGACTGGCAGCGCGACACCCATCCGGCCCAGCTCCCGATTCCGGCGAACGGAACTTAGTACGCCGGACCGTCGAGCGCCTTCGCAGGCGCAGCGCTGCGCCGTCAATTCGCCTTCTGGTACGCACGCACCCAGTCGATCTGGAACGCCTGCGGGAACGCGCTGTCGTCGATGCCGTGGCGGCCGGCCCAGGCCCCGCCGACCGCGAAGTTCAGCAGGATGTGCGCCGGGCCGCCCAGCGTTCCGTCGCCGTAGTTCCAGGCGTAGCTGCGCGAATAGATCTTCTGGCCGTCGATGAACATCGAGACGCGGTCGACGGTCCACTCGACGCCGACGGTGTGCCAGCCCTCGTTGAAGTTGTACGGCGCGATGTAGGCGGACCAGGTCGTGTTGAAGGCCGGATCGGCATAGGTCAGCGGTGCGGTCTGGCCGGCGCTGAGCTTGACGTTCGAGTGCAGCATGTTCAGCGTGTCCTCGACGCCGTTGTTGACGAACTCGAAGATGTCGATCTCGGGCGGCCACGCGAGCCGGCCCGTGGAAGAGACATCGGAGTTCAGCCAGAACGCCGGCCACACGCCGACGCCGCCCGGCATCTTCACGCGTGCTTCGTAGTAGCCGTAGCGCGCGGTCCAATCCGAGCGGATCATGCCGGACTCGTAGTTGATGCCGTTCGCATTGTTCGCCACCTTGCGCGCGACCAGGCTGAGCACGCCATTGGCGACACGATGGTTGTCGTTGTCGCGGTAGCGTTGCTGCTCGTTGTTCAGATGGTCCTGCGTACCTCCGCCGTAGACCAGGCGGGTGAACCACTTGTCGCGGTTCAGCGCGGTGCCGTTGAACTCGTCGTTGAAGGCGAGCACGTAGCCGGCCGGAACGTACGAGCCCTCCGTCGACGCGATCGGCTCGGTCTGGTCCACCGCCGAGCGCATCTTCAGCGAGACGCTGTCGACGATGGTGCGCGAGCCGCTCGCGGTGATCGTGATGTCGGGCATGCCGACGTATTCGGGCGCGGTGAAGGTGACCTGGTAATCCTGGTAGGTCGTCGAGGTCACCGTGGTCTTGAAGGTGCGAAACGCCTCGGACGAACCGCCCGGCCGGCGGAAGTGGAACGCGATCTCGGTGTTGCCGGTCGCCTTGACGTTGCGCGCCTTCACCGTCAGCGTGTAGGACTTGCGCGGCGACAGCGCCGTCGCGCTCAGGGTCTGGATCGCGCGCCAGCCGACGTCCAGCGCCTTGCCGCCACTGCGCAGCGTGCTGTTGACCAGCACCGCGTCGCCGACCGTCCACCCGGTCAGCCCGTTGCTGAACAGGCCGTTGGTGACCAGCTCGTCGGGCAGCACCGTGTAGGCCTGGGCCTGTTGGGTCGGTACCGAATCGGCGGTGGTCGCGGTCTGCGTCGACGCTGCGGAATCCGCCGCGTCGGCCGTCGCGGCATCGGCCGATGCCGTGCCGTCGGCACTGCCGCCGCCACCGCAGCCGCTCAGCGACAAGGTGCCCGCCAGGGCAAGGACCACAACAAATGAAAGGGCCACACGGGCCCGCGGCGGCGTGTACATGGGATGCTCCCTGAGTCGACACAAATGAGCCGATGCACGCGTACTCGCGCATCGGATGACGGGTGTGCGACGCCTTGTCGACGCGCCGATCGGTTCAGGGCATGTGCGCCGTCACGCGACGCACGGGGCCGGACCGATTCGGGGCGGATCGCTTCTTCTTGAGGGAGCGCCGAAAACCTATGCGTGAGTTCGGCAGAGCGCCGGTCGAGCTAAGGGGCGCGCCGCGTAACCATTCGTAGTCGGCCGCGCCGTCGTGGGAATTTCACGCCTGGTTCGCGCCTCGACTGGCACCACCGGCGTTGAGCTCGGCCCAGTCGAGCTCGGCGATCAGCACGCGGAACGCGTCATCGCCGATCACCTCGTCACGTCGCAGCTCGAGCGTGCGCTCGCGGGCCGCCGCGATCGCACGGCGGCGCACCGGGCCGCCGGACAGATCGTCGATCGAAGCGGTTTGCGCATCGCCGTCGTTCAGCTCGACGACCGCGCCGTACTCCTTGCGCAGCAGCTTGGCGTGCAGCGTGTCGTCGTCCTGGATCGCATCGAGCGCGGCGCGGTAGACGCGGGTGCGCGCCAGCTTGATTTCGCGGCCGACCGGATCGTCGTCGATCAGGCCCAGGCCGCGGATCAGCGGCTTCAGCGTCAGGCCCTGGATCAGCAATGTGCCGAACACCACCCCGAAGGCGCAGAACACGATCAGGTCGCGATACGGAAACGGTGCGCCGTCGGGCAGCGTTTCGGGAATCGCAAACGCCGCGGCCAGCGTGACGATGCCGCGCATGCCGGCCCACGAGATCAGGATGCCGCCACCGAACGTCGGCCGCGCCATGGGCCGCGGCGGATGGAACCCGTCGCGCTCGATGCGCATGCGGATGATCTTGTTGTAGCTCATCACCCAGGCAAAGCGCGCGGCGATCGTGACGAGCAGCACCACGACCGCGGCGATGACGTACTGGCGCTGCAGCCCCGCGGCGGCCACGCGTTCCCAGATCGGCCCGAGCTGCAATCCGATCAGCACGAACGCGAACGCGTTGAGGATGAAGACGACCGACTCCCACACCGCGAAGGTCGGCACGCGCATGCGCGCCGGCACGTGCGCGCCGCCGCTGCGCGCGACGGTCATCGCGTAGGCGACCAGCGTCAGGATGCCGGACAGCCCGACCGCCTCGGCCGCGATCCAGACGCCGAAGGTCGTCG
>DATEFR010000830.1:0-3279 GCA_035280545.1 Burkholderiaceae bacterium
CGTGCCGAAGGACCGGCATGCCGGGCGCATCGCCGACGTGCTCGCCAAGGTGGGCCTCGCAGCGCATGCCCACAAGTTCCCGGCCCAGCTCTCCGGCGGCATGCAACAGCGCGTGCAGATCGCGCGCTGCCTTGCCCAGAAACCCGAGCTGCTGATGATGGACGAACCGTTCGGCGCGCTGGATGCGCTGACTCGCCAGAACCTGCAGGACGAGGTGGCCCGGCTGGTGCGCGAAGAGAGCCTGACCGTGCTGTTCGTGACCCACGACCTCGAGGAAGCCATCTACCTCGGCGACCGCGTCATCATGCTGCAGGCGAATCCGGCGCCCGGGCGGCCGAGCCTGGCACGCATGCTGCCCGTCGGCATCCCGCACCCGCGCGATCAGCTCGGCACGAAGGAGCACCCCGAGTTCCTGACCCTGCGCCGCGACCTGTTCGCGTTCATCGAGCACGGCCATGCTTAAGGTGCTGCGGCCGTGGTGGTTTCCGATCGCCTTGCTGGCCTTGTTCGAGGGTTGGATGCGCACCCGCGTCGGCAGCAGCGACGCGCTCGCACCACCGTCGGCCGCGCTGCGCGCCTTCATCGGCGCCATGGCCGACGGATCGCTGCTCGGCGCCACCGCGTTCACGCTGGCCGCCGCGGCGCTCGGGCTGGCGATCGGCGCGACGCTCGGGGTGTCGCTCGGCATCGCCCTCGGCTTGTCCAGGCGCGCAGCCCGGCTCAGCGTCGTCACGGTCGAGATGCTGCGGCCGGTGCCCTCGGTCGCGCTGATCCCGCTGGCGATGCTGGTGTTCGGCTTTGGCATGCGCATGGAGCTCTCGGTCGTCGCGTTCGCGTCGTTCTGGCCGATGCTGCTGCTGACGATGGCCGCGGTGGCGCAGCTCGACGCGCGGCTGCTCGAGGTCAGCCACGTGCTCGGGCTGAGCCCGCTGCAGCGCAGCTTGAAGATCGTGTTGCCGGCGATCGTGCCGCGCCTGTTCGTCGCGCTGCGCCTGGGCATCGCGGTCTCGCTGGTCGTGGCGGTCACGGTGGAGATCGCCGCCAACCCGAACGGCATGGGTTACGCGATGATGATCGCGCAGCAAAGCCTCGACCCGGCCTTGATGCTGGCGTGGCTCGGCTGGATCGGCGTGGTCGGCTTCGTGGTCAACGCTGCCGCATTGCGATTGCAGCAGTGGGTCGCCCGGCGCATGGGCGCAGTCGCGTGAGCGCCGCGCAACGCAATGCCTGGCTGGGCTCGGGCGCCGTGTTCGCCGCGTTCATCGCGCTGTGGTGGGCGGCGAGCCACGCCGGCTGGATCAGCCGCGTCTTCCTGCCCACGCCGGAAGCGACCTTCGCAAGCCTGCGCGAGGGCCTGGCCAGCGGCGGCGAGCTGATCGCCTTCACGCTCGCGACCACGCTGCGCATGCTGCAGGGCTGGCTGCTCGCGTCGCTCGCCGGCGTTGCGCTCGGTGCGCTGGTCGGCATCTCGCCGAGCGCGCGCGCCCATTTGCAACCCACGCTCGAGTTCGTGCGGCCGCTGCCCGCTTCGGCGCTGCTGCCGATCGCGATCGCGCTGTTCGGGCTGAGCCCGGGCATGGTGCTGTTCGTCGTCGCGTTCGGCGCGATGTGGCCGGTGCTGCTGGCGACCATCCACGGCTTCGCCGCCGTCGAGCCGCGCCTCGTCGAGGTTGCACGCTGCCTGCAGCTCGGGCGCGCGGCGCTGGTCTGGAAGGTCGGCCTGCCGAACGCGCTGCCCGACATCCTCGCCGGCATGCGGCTGTCGATGACGGTCTCGCTGATCGTCGCGGTGGTCGGCGAAATGATCGCGTCGCAGCCCGGCCTCGGCCAGGCCATCCTGCTCGCAGCGCGCGCGTTTCGCGCCGATGCGCTGTTCGCCGGCATCGTGCTGCTCGGCGTGATCGGGTTCGCGAGCAATGCGCTGCTGTCGCTGGCGGAGCGGCGCTTGTTGAAGTGGCAGTCACCCTGAAGGAGTCTTTCATGCCCCGCACTTTTGTCGACCTCTCGATCTTTCTCGAAAACGACGTGCTCTCCGACCCGCCCGCGTTCGCGCCGAAGATCGAGTACTTCACGCACGAGAACACCTACGCGCAGATCGCGCCGTTCTTCCCGGGCCTGCAGCAAGGCGACCTGCCCGACGGCGAAGGCTGGGCGGTCGAGCTGGTGCAGCTGTCGACCCACAACGGCACGCACCTCGACGCGCCGTACCACTTCCACTCGACGATGGACAAGGCGCTCGGCGAGAAGAAGCCGGCGATCGCGATCCACGAGGTGCCGCTGGAGTGGTGCTTCCAGCCTGGCGTGAAGCTGGACTTCCGCCACTTCGCCGATGGCTATGTGGTCACCGCCGCCGATGTCGAGGCCGAGCTCGAGCGCATCTCGCACACGCTCGCGCCGCTCGAGATCGTCGTCGTCAACACCCGCGCCGGCTCGCGCTACGGTGAGTCCGACTACGTGTCGTCCGGCTGCGGCATGGGCTACGAGGCGACGATGTACCTGCTCGAGCGCGGCGTGCGCCTGACCGGCACCGACGCCTGGAGCTGGGACGCGCCCTTCGTCCACACCGCGAAGAAGTACGGCGAGACCCACGACGCCTCGCTGATCTGGGAAGGCCACAAGGCCGGACGCGACATCGGCTACTGCCACCTCGAGAAGCTGCACAACCTCGAGGCGCTGCCGCCGAGCGGCTTCTACATCTCCTGCTTCCCGCACAAGATCCGCGGCGCATCGGCCGGCTGGACGCGCGCGGTCGCGATCTTCGACGACAAGCTGATGGCCGCGTGATGGGCGTCGAGCCGAACCGTACCCACGACGCCAGCGCGCGCAGCTGGCTCGCCTCGGCCAACGTGCCGGGCAACGACTTCCCGCTCCAGAACCTGCCGTTCGCGGTGTTCCGTCGCACCGGCAGCGCCGAAGCGTTCCGCGGCGGCGTGGCGATCGGCGACCAGATCGTCGACCTCGCGGCGCTCGCCGCCAGCATGCACCTGCGAGGCCAGGCCGCGCAGGCCGCGAACGCATGCGCGCAACCGGCATTGAACGACTTCATGGCGATGGGCCCGGCCGCGTGGTCGGCGCTGCGCCACGGCCTGTTCGCGCTGCTCGAAGCGGCCGCATCGCCGCATGCACTCGACGGCTGCCTCGTGCCGCAGCGCGGGGCCGAGTACAGCGTGCCGGCGCGCATCGGCGACTACACCGACTTCTACACCTCGTACCACCACGCACTGAACATCGGCAAGCTGTTCGGCATCCCGGACGTACCGCTGAACTTCCATCACATTC
>DATEFR010000831.1:0-2615 GCA_035280545.1 Burkholderiaceae bacterium
CAGTTGCTTGCATTGGCAGACGGCGCGGCGTTCAGTGCCGGCGTCGCGCTGGTCAGCGCAAATACCGTTGCCCGGTTGCGCGCGATCGCGGTGGCCTGTGCCTGGCGCAGCACGTTCTGCAAGGCTTCGGCCGACGCGCGCACCTTGGCGTCCGAGATCCATCGGTTGAATGCCGGCACCGCCAGCATCATCAAGAGAGCCAGCAGCGCGATCGTGATCATCAGCTCGATCAGCGTGAAGCCGGCCGAGCGCGGTGCGCGCGGCTTCAGCACGAGTCGCCCTTGCGCATGATCCAGCACGAATACGTGGTCGCACCCCAGGTGGTCGGTGTCGTCGACGTCATCGCGTTGGCCTGGTTCACCGTGTAGACGGCGCCACCGGTGCTGGTGTTGCCCGTCGCGATGAGCTTGTAGGCGGTCCCCGTGCCGTAGTCTTCGCATGTGATCGTGAAGTACTTCAGCGAGCTGTTCAGCGTCGCGAGGCTCGCGGAGTTGCACGGACTCTTGATGCTCGCGCTGACGTCCGCGTAGGTCCGGTTGTCCTGGAAGTACTGCTCCATCAGCACGCGCTCGCTGCCCAGCGTGTTCGTGCCTTCGACCAGCCGCCCGCGCAGCAGATAGTCCGAATAGGACGGCAGCGCAATCGCCGCCAGGATTGCGACGATGGCCACCGTGATCATCACTTCGATCAGCGTGAAACCAAGTGCCGAGCGAGCGCGGGCAGATTGAGGAGTTCGGAAGGCGTGCATGTCGAGTGGGGCGTGGTTCCGCGTTGAGCGACGCGACGGTGTCTGCACACCGCCTGGGACGCGATTGTTCGAAACGAAGCGTTGCGTTGGATGTCTGTTTGTTAAGCATCCAGACACAAACGCCGCTCGTCCGACTTCGCACACCGCTCGTCGGAAATCGACGACAAACTTTTCAATCGCAAGGGTGCGATGAGTGGCGTCGCGACAACGAAGGGGCAAAGACGTGAGCGCTGCATGCGGCAATTGTCGGAAGCCCGTGCCGCGCCTTGATCAGGCAACGCTGAAAAACGAGCTCAGCGTCCGCTCAAACTCGTGTCAGGTAATTCTGAATCGCGAGCGCCGGCAGTGCAGCGCTCGTGGTTGTCAGCCCTTCACCGCTTCGCCGCCACCAGCGCCTCGCGCACCGCGACCACCTGGCGCCGCGAGACCGCGAGCCATTCGTTGACCGGCGCGATGCAGACCGCCCAGCTTTCGCCGCCCTCGTCGTCGCCTTCGCCGGCGATCGTGCGCCGCTCGAGCGCGCGCACGGCGTGGCGCGCGACCAGGGCGTTGCGGTGCACGCGCAGGAAACGATCGCCCAGCCGCTCGGACAAGTCGGCGAGCGAGTCGTCGAGCACGTGCGTGTGACCCGCGGTGCGCAGGGTCACGTACTTCAGCTCGGCCTTCAGGTACAGCACGTCGGCCAGCGGCACGCGCACGATACGGCCGCGGTCGCTGACGACGATCACCGGTGTGTCGGCCGAATCGGCGGCGGGCGGCGGTGCGGCCGGCGCACGCATCGCCAGCCGCTGCGCGACACGCTGCAGCGCGGCCTGCAGCCGTTCGCGCTTGACCGGCTTGGTCAGGTAGTCGATCGCATCGAGCTCGAACGCGCGCAGCGCATGCTCGGCGTGCGCGGTCACGAACACGACGGCCGGCGGCCGCGGCTTCGCGCGCAGCTCGGCCGCGAGCTGCGTGCCGTCGCGGCCCGGCATCTGCACGTCGAGCAGGATCAAATCGCAGTCGCGTTCGGCCAGCCAGGCCAGCGCCTGCGCCGTGTTGCCCGCTTCGCCGACGACCTGGGCGCGCGGCTCGGCGTTGTCGTGCACCAGGCCGCGCAGGCGCAGCCGCGCGAGCGCCTCGTCGTCGACGATCAGGACTTTCAGCGGCGCCGTCGGGTCGTTCATCGCCAGGGTCACAACGGAATGCCGATCTGCACGCGATAGAAACCGTCGTCGCGGCGCGCCTCGAACTGCGCGGCCACGTCGTGCATCAGGCGCAGCCGCTCGCGCACGTTGCGCAGCGCGATGCCATGGCCGGGGCGCGACGGCGTATCGGGCACGGTGTTGACGACCACGAGCTGCGCCCGCCCGCTCTTGACCCGCGTGCGCACGCGTATCGTGCCGCCGGTCGCCGCCGGTTCGATGCCGTGGCGCACGGCGTTCTCGATCAGCGGCTGCAGCAGCAGCGGCGGCACGCGAGCCGCGCCGGCCTCGGGGTCCAGCTCCCATTGCACTGCGAGACGATCGCCGAAGCGGATCTGCTCGATCGCCAGATAGCGCTGCGCGAGCTCCACCTCCTCGGCGAGCGAAGCCGAATCGGCGCTGTCGCTGATCGCCACGCGGAACAGTTCGGCCAGGTCCTCGAGCACGCCTTCGGCGCGCGCCGGGTCCAGCCGCACCAGCGCGAGCGCGGTGTTCAGCGTGTTGAAGAGAAAGTGCGGGCGGATGCGCGACTGCAATTCCGCGAGCCGCGCGGTCGTGTCCGCCGGCAACGTGGCCTCGGTGCGCAGCTGCAGCCACATGTAGAACACCGCCGCGAAGCCGGCGCCGGCGGCCGCAGGTGCGAACCAGGTGAACGGCGGCGCGCTCGCGGCCGCCGCATCGGC
>DATEFR010000832.1:0-8041 GCA_035280545.1 Burkholderiaceae bacterium
CGACCCGGCGGCCGCCCGGGCGCACGAGCGCCGCGGCAACTACAACACGCTGGACGGCCGCTCGCCGCTGGTGATTGCGCACCGCGGCGCGTCGGCCTACTTCCCGGAGGAGACGCTGGAGGCCTATCGCCTCGCGATCGCGTTCGGCGCCGACGTGATCGAGCCCGACCTGGTGATGACCAAGGACGGCGTGCTGATCGCGCGCCACGACATCACGCTGAACACGTCGACGAACGTCGCCGACCACCCCGAGTTCGCGTCGCGCCAGCGCGCCGGCGAGAACGGCGACGGCGAGGCGGTCGCGTCCGACTGGTTCGTCTGCGACTTCACGCTGGCCGAGCTGAAGACCCTGGGCGCGAAGTCTCCCAACCACCCGGCGGCCCAGGTGTACAACGGGCTGTTCCGCATCGTCACTTTCCAGGAGATCCTCGACCTGATCAAGCTCAAGGCCAAGGAGACCGGCCGCGTCGTCGCGGTGTACCCGGAAACCAAGAACCCGAGCTATCACCTGAACCTGTGGCGCACCGGCAAGATCCCGGCTCGCCTCGAGGACGTGCTCGTCGCGACCATCCGCGCGAACGGCCTGAACCGACGCGATGCGCCCATCTTCGTGCAGAGCTTCGAGCCGAGCAGCCTGCAGTACATGCGCAGCATCGGCTCGGTCGTGAAGCAGGTGCAGCTGATCGATGCCTACGACGTCGACTTCAAGACCGGCCAGATGATCTACGGCACCGACGCCGCGCACCGGGTCTACAGCCAGCCGACCGACTGGAAGCTGGCCGGCCGCAGCGAGCTGTTCGACTCGATGCTGACGCCGGCCGGGCTCGCGCAGATCAGGACCTATGCCGACGGCATCGGGCCGTGGAAGCCGATGATCGTGCCGGTCCGCTGCGTGCTCGACGGTACCGGCAACTGCCGCGATCTGGACGGCGACGGCAGCTTCGGCGGTTATGCCGACTCGCTGCAGCAGCAGCCGACGCTGCTCGTCCAGAACGCGCACCGCGCCGGGCTGTTCGTCCACGCGTACACGTTCCGCAGCGAGAAGGGCTACTACAACCTGCCGTTCGATGCCGCCGGCGATCCGGTCAAGGAGTACCTGCGCTTCTACCGGCTCGGCGTGGACGGCGTGTTCTCCGATGCGGGCGACACGGCTCTGTACGCGCGCGAGGTCCTCGAGCACGAGCGCGATCGCTGAGCGGAGCGGCGCGGCCCCGGGACGGGGCCGCGCAACCACTCACGGCGGACTCGTGTCCGCGTTCGTTGTTGTCGTCACTGCAGGTTCAGCGCGTTGGTCAGATCGCCCATCGCCTGCCCGCCGCCGGCGACCAGTGCCTTGTCGCGCGCCGCGAGGCCGGGCAGCGTGTCGAGCCCGAAGCGCCGCGTGATCAGGCGCAGGATCGATGCGGTGTCGTACTGCGTGTGGTCGACCGTGCCCTTCTTCGCGAGCGGCGAGACGATGATGGCCGGGATGCGCGTGCCGGGCCCGAGCAGGTCGCCCTTCGGCGGCGCGACGTGGTCCCAGACGCCGCCAAACTCGTCGTAGGTGATCACGATCACCATGTTGTTCCACTGCGGGCTGGCCTGCAGCTTCGCGACCAGGTCGGCGATCTTCGCGTCGCCGTCGGTCAGGTTCGCATAGCCTTCGTGCTGGTTGTAGACGCCCTCGGGCTTGTAGAACGCAACCGGCGGCAGCGTGCCGGCGCTCGCATCGGCCACGAGGTCGGTGTAGTCCTTCAGGTGCGCCGCGCGGTCGGTCGCGTGGGTCACCGGGTCGAACGCAGCGTAATAGTTGAACGGCTGGTGGTGCGGCTGGAAGTCGACGTTCGCGGTGGTCGCGATGCCGTTCGAGTTGCCGGCGTAGATCACGCTGCGCTTGACGCTGGCGTCCTGCACGCCATCGGTCAGCGCGGCGTTCCACGCGCCGCCATACCACTTCCAGTTCACGCCCTTCGCGCTCAGCAGGTCGCCGATCGTCTTCGTGGTCTGCGGCGGCAGTGTTGTCGCGCTCGTGGTATTGGCGTACAGCGCGTCGCTGCCGCTGATATCCGTCGGCGCGTTGCCGCTGGGCTGGTACGGGGCCTGCATCGTGTTGACCGCGTAGAACTTGCCGTCGCCGAAGTAGTTCGCCGGCGTGATGTTGCCGCTCTTCACGAACACCGGCGGGCCGTCCAGCGCCGAGGCCGGGCTGGTCGAGGCGGTCGTCAGGCGCGCCAGGTACTGGCCGCTCGTGTCGGTGTCGAGCACCGTGATCGTCGGCTTCGCGGCGGCAGTGTCGGCGTTCGGGTACTCGGGCGCGCAGGCGCAGACCAGGTACTGGTGGTTCAGGAACGAGCCGCCGAACGCGCCTTCGAAGAAGTTGTCGGCCAGCACGTACTGTTGCGCGAGCTTGTACAGCGCCGAGCCGCTGTAGTCGAAGTGGCCCATCGTCAGGCCGCCGGCGTCGGCCCATGCGGCGTACATGTCGTTCTTGCCGCCGTTGATCTCCATCTGGTTCTCGAAGAACCGGTGGTACAGGTCGCGCGTGTTGGTCGCGGTGCTCAGCGTGACGCTGGCGGTCGCCTGGAACGCGGTCTCGACGGCGAACGGCGCATTCGCGAGGCCGGCGCTCTGCGCCTGCGTGACGACCGGGGAGATGCCGGCCGCCGTCACCCCGCCCCAGGTCTGCGGCAGCGTCGCCAGCGCCGTGCTGCCGTCGCGGTCCTTCTGCAACACGTAGGCCGAGGTCGGCTTGCCGCTCGCGTCGACGACCGCGCTCAGGCCGTTGGCGCCGGGGAAGTTGCCGAACAGATTGTCGAACGAACGGTTCTCGGCGTAGATCACGACGATGTTCTGGACCTTCGCTTGCAGCGCGGCGGTGGTGTCGGTCGTGTTGTCGTCGTCGCCGTTGCAGGCGCTGAGCAGCGCAAGCGCGGCCAACGCGAGCGGCGCGGCGACGAACGGCGGACGAAGGCGAGTCAGAACGGAAGGTTTCTTCATTGGGGTGAGCTCCTGGCGGAACGAGAGGGCGGGGCAACGGAATGGACGAGCGGAGAGCCGTAGTCCGGAACTAGTTAGGCGAGCGAAGCTTTCCCGGCTTGTGTGACAGCGCGATGTAGGTTTGGCGACGCACCCGCCGGCTCGTCACAGGGTGGCCACATCGCAGCGCTACAAGCGAGGGTTCGTGTGTCGGAGCAAGCCAACGTGAGCGTCGCCAGTGTCCGAAGCAGCAGGAAGAGATGGCCCGGTGTTCCCACCGGGCTGCTCGTGATGACGGTTGTCGCGATCGTGGTCGCGGTGGTCGCGATGGCGGTTGCGGGCATCGCCTCCGCGGCGCCGGCCGCGGCCGCGCCGCCGTCGTTCTACGGCACGCCGTTCGAGCGCAAACCCGATGTGGCGACGTTGACCCGCCTGGGCCGTGCGCTGTTTGCCGATGCGTCGCTGTCGGCCTCAGGGCGCTTGTCGTGCGCCTCGTGCCACGACCCCGCACACGCTTATGCGCCGGCCAACGGCCTGGCGGTGCAGCTCGGCGGCCGCGACGGCCGCCAGCCCGGGCTGCGCGCGGTGCCGTCACTGACCTATCGGCAAAACGTGCCGCCGTTCTCCGAGCACTACAGCGACACCGACGGCGACGACAGCGTCGACCAGGGCCCGACCGGTGGGCGCGACTGGGACGGCCGCGCATCGTCGGCACACGAGCAGGCGATCGCGCCGTTGTTGTCGCCGTTCGAGATGGCCAACGCCGATCGCGATGCGGTGGTCGCGAAGCTGCGCGCGTCAGCGAATGCCACGCGTTTTCGCGATGCGTTCGGCGCACATGTGCTGGACGATCCGCAGCTCGCCTGGAACGGGCTGTTGTGGGCGCTCGAGGTCTTCCAGCAGAGCCCGGCCGAGTTCTACCCGTACAGCAGCAAGTACGACGCATTCCTGCGCGGCCAGGTCGAGCTCGAGGCGCGCGAGCGGCGCGGCCTCGCGCTGTTCAACGATCCGGCCAAAGGCAATTGCGCCGCCTGCCATCCGAGCGCGATCAAGCACGGCGCGTTCCCGTCGTTCACCGATCACGGCTTCATCGCGATCGGCGTGCCGCGCAACCCGGCGATTCCGGCGAATGCCGACCCGCGCCATCACGACCTGGGCTTGTGCGGGCCGCTGCGCACCGATCTCGCCGGCCGCGACGAATACTGCGGGTTGTTCAAGACGCCGTCGCTGCGCAATGTCGCGACCCGTCGGGTGTTCTTTCACAACGGCGTGTTCCATCGCCTGGACGATGCGGTGCGCTTCTATGCGCAGCGCGACGTGCAACCCGAGGCGTACTACCGGCGCGATCGTTCATCGGGCCGCGCCGTCAAGTTCGACGACCTGCCGGCTCACTACCGCGGCAATGTCAACACCGATGCGCCGTTCGACCGGCACGTTGGCCAGCGGCCGGCGTTGTCGGAAGCCGAGATCGGCGACATCGTCGCGTTTCTGAAGACCTTGAGCGACGGCTATGTCGTGCCGCCGACGCCGCTCAAGGCTGCGCGTACCGCCGCAACCGCAGGTTCTTCTTGATCTCCTGCAGCATGGGCCGCAGCCCCTCGCCGGGCAGGCGCAGCGCGACGGCGGTGGTCAGGATGTCGATCACCGTCAGGTGCAGCAGCCGCGACACCATCGGGCTGTAGCGATCGAAGTCTTCCGGGTGGTCGACCGCGAGCAGGATCTGGTTGTGGGTCTGCGCCATCTGCGCGAGCTGCGACCCGCTCGCGGTGACGATGACCAGCGTGGCGCCTTTTCTGCGCGCGATTTCGGCGGCATCGAGCAGGTCGCGGCTCTGGCCCGAATTGCTGATGATCACCGCGCAGTCGCCGGGCGCGAGCATGGTGGCGCTCATCACCTGGACGTGGCCGTCGCTGACCGCGGCGGCGTGTACGCCGAGGCGGAAGAACTTGTGCTGTGCGTCCTGCGCGACGATGCCCGAGTTGCCGACGCCGTAGAACTCGATCCTGTGCCCGCTGCGGCCGGCCTCGGCGAGCGCCGAGATCGCACGCTCGAACGCGTGGCTGGCCGCGTCGTTGCGGTACTTGAGCAGCGCGCTGACCGCGTTGTCGATGACCTTGACGACGATGTCGCCGGTCTTGTCGTCCTCGTCGACCGCGCGGTGCACGAACGGCACGCCTTCGTTGACGCTGCCCGCCAGCTTGCGCTTGAAGTCGGCCAGGCCGTCGTAGCCGACGCTGCGGCAAAAGCGCACGACGGTCGGCTTGCTGACATGCGCCCGCTCGGCAAGCTCGCCGACCGGCAAGGTCGCGAACGCACGCGGATCGGTCAGCACCAGTTTCGCGACACGCTGCTCGGCCGGCGGCAGGGCCGGGATCGACGCTTTGATGCGATCGAGCATCGATCAGCCCTCACCGCGGCCCTCTCCCGCCAGCGGGAGAGGGAGAAGGGCGGCGGCAGCTTGCTCCCTCTCCCGCTGGCGGGAGAGGGTCGGCGTGAGGGTGACCACGAGGCTCACTCTTCCTCGGACCACGCGTAGCCGTCGCGTGCGACCAGCGCACTTGCCGCCGCCGGTCCCCACGTGCCGGCCGCATAGTTGCGCGGCCCGACGCTGTCGGTTTCCCACGCGTCGAGTATCGGCTCGACCCAGCGCCAGGCCTGCTCCTGCTCGTCGCTGCGCACGAACAGGTTCAGCCGGCCGGCGATCACCTCGAGCAGCAGCCGCTCGTAGGCGCCGACCCGGTTCTCGGCGAACGCCCGGTCAAAGTCCAGGTCCAGCGAGACCGGCGACAGCGGCTCGTGCTGCGCCGCGCCCTTCGCGGCGAGCAGGTGCAGCTCGAGGCCGTCCTCGGGCTGCAGCTTGATCACGAGCTTGTTCGGGGCGTTGATGCCGGGGAAGATGTTGTGCGGCGTGGTCCGGAAGTTCACGACGATCTGCGCATCGCGCGCCGCAAGCCGCTTGCCGGTGCGCAGGTAGAACGGCACGCCGGCCCAGCGCCAGTTCTGCACCTCGGTGCGCAGCGCGACGAACGTTTCGCGCTGGCTGTCGCTCGGGACTTTCTCCTCTTCGCGGTAGCCGAGGACCGCCTTGCCGTTGCTGGTGCCGGCGCGGTACTGGCCGCGCACCACATTGCGCGCGACGCTCTCCTCGGTGAACGGCTGCAGCGAGCGCAGCACCTTGAGCTTCTCGTCGCGTATCGCGTCGGCGTCGTTGCGGCTGGGCGGCTCCATCGCGATCATCGTCAGGAGCTGCAGCGCATGGTTCTGGATCATGTCGCGCAACGCACCGGTCTTGTCGTAGAAGTCGCCGCGCGTGCCGACGCCGATGTCCTCGGCCAACGTGATCTGGATGTTGGCGATGCTCTCGCGCCGCCACAGCGGTTCGAACAGCACGTTGCCGAAGCGCAGCGCCATCAGGTTCTGCACCGACGGCTTGCCGAGGTAGTGGTCGATGCGGAACGCCTGCTCTTCCTTGAACACGGAGCGCACGACGCGGTTGATCTCCTGCGCGCTCGCGAGGTCATGGCCCAGCGGCTTCTCGAGCACGACGCGGATGCGCGGGCCGTTCAGCCCGGCGCGGCCCAGCTGCTCGCAGATCTGCGGAAACAGGTACGGGCTGGTCGCAAGGTACAGCACGACCGTGTCGGCGTCGCGTTCGCTGAGCCACTCGCCTAGGCGCTGGTAGTGCTCGGGCTGCGAGAGGTCCAGGCGCCGGTAGTGCAGCAGCTCGGCGAAGCGCGCGAACTCGTCGTCGCTCGGCCGCTTCGCATCGATCACGTCCTGGAAGCGGTCTTTCAGCCAGGCGCGGTACTGCTCGTCCGTCTGGTCGTCGCGTGCGACGCTGAGCACGCGGCCACCGTCGGGCAGCTTGCCGTGGCGAAAGGCCTGGAACAGCGCAGGCATCAGCTTGCGCCACGTGAGGTCGCCGGTGCCGCCGAAGAAGACGAGGTCGAATGACATGGTGATGAGCCGCGCCGTTGTAACTTTGTTTCAACATCGATGATGCCCAAGTTTCTTGCGCAGGTCAAACGCGCCAGAATGGGCATCCCGGCAGCATCGCGCGCAGGCCAAGCCCGACGGGCGGGCGCGGTTACCGCCGGCGTTCAACTTGCATCTGCGTACGCAACGGGCCCGCCGACGCGGGTTCTAATACGATTTGATCGACCGGAGCCTCCATGAATCAGCTCGACCAACTGAAGCAATACACGACGATGGTGGCCGACACCGGCGACTTCAAGCAGCTTGCCCAGTACGCGCCGCGCGATGCGACGACCAACCCCTCGCTGGTGCTCAAGGCGGTGCAGAAGCCCGACTACGCGCACCTGCTGCAGGAGACCGTCGCCGCGCACAAGCAGGAGCCGCACGATGCGATCACCGACCAGCTGCTGGTGCGCTTCGGCCTCGAGATCCTGAAGATCGTGCCGGGCCGCGTCTCGACCGAAGTCGATGCGCGGCTCGCGTTCGATTGCGCCGCGAGCGTCGCGCGGGCCCATCGGCTGATCGGCCTGTACGAGGCGGCTGGCGTGCCGCGCGAGCGCATCCTGATCAAGCTCGCGTCGACCTGGGAGGGCATCCAGGCCGCGCGTGTGCTCGAGCACGAAGGCATCCACTGCAACCTGACGCTGCTGTTCTCGTTCAGCCAGGCGGTCGCATGTGGCGAGGCCAGCGTGACGCTGATCTCGCCGTTTGTCGGCCGCATCTACGACTGGTACAAGAAGGCCGCCGGCAGCGGCTGGGACGAGGCCGCGAACGCCGGCGCGAACGATCCCGGCGTGCAGTCGGTGCGGCGCATCTACACCTACTACAAGAAGTTCGGCATCGAGACCGAGGTGATGGGCGCGAGCTTCCGCAACGTCGGCCAGATCCGCGCGCTGGCCGGCTGCGACCTGCTGACGATCAGCCCCGAGCTGCTCGGCGAGCTGCAGCGCAGCGACGAGCCGTTGCCGCGCGCGCTCGATCCGAAGGCGGCGCAGGGCGCCCCCATCCACGCGGTGACGTTCAACGAAGCGACCTTCCGCTATGCGCTGAACGACGACGCGATGGCGAGCGACAAGCTGTCCGAAGGCATCCGCGTGTTCGCCGCCGACGC
>DATEFR010000833.1:0-2372 GCA_035280545.1 Burkholderiaceae bacterium
GGAGAAGGCCGAGTCGACGCCGGGGAAGAGCGCCGGATATGCCTCTCGGAAACGCCCGAACAGATGATGGCCGAAGGCCCGCACCAGCTTCGGCGCCGGCGTCGCGGTGGCCGCTGCGAGAGCGCCGACGAGCTGCAGCAATTCCCGGCACGGGTAGGTGCCCACAGCGGTGTAGGCCCCGTCGTTGTCCAGCGCCGCAGCGTCGATGATGCGGTCAACCATCTCGAGGCCGAAGCGCTGCTCGACCATTTCGAGAAACTCGGTGAACACGATCCCTTTCATGGAGTTCCTCAGGTACAAGGCCCGGCCGGTCTGGTGCTACTGAGTCAGTTTCGGACCAAGCGTCGCGCCACTTGTGACCGTTTCGCGACCAACTTGTTGCCCCATCCGGGCAATGGCTCGTATCCGTGCGGACTTGCGCTTCCTATCCGAAGACAGGAACTCCAGCGCGTGCTCTCGAGGCAGCGATCAGCATCTCGCGCACCGGCTCAACCCGGCAGGCCGCGGACTTCCCACGCGCGCCAGGCCATGATCTCGCGATCGCAGCAGTCCTTAGCGAAGGCCGCGCGTGATGGTTTCGCCCGAGTTCTGCGGCGCCTGGCTGCGCGCGTCACGCAGAAAGTCCCGCAGGACTCGCGCGGTCTCGAGGGGAAACTGATCGACGAAGAAGTGTCCCCCCGGCAGAGACGCCTGCCGCATGCGGGCCAGGCGCGGTGCCCAGACCTCGTGCATGTCGAACAGCCCATGCATCAGCCCCGTCGATCCCGACAGCACGAGTGCCGGGCACTGGACTTGGCGACCGAGGTCGGCGCTGTCGAGCTCGAAGTCGATGCTCCCGCCGGCGCGATAGTCGCAGCAACTGCCATGGATCGCCGCGGGATCGCGCCAACCCCGGCGGTATTGGTCCAACTGGGCTGGGTCGAATGCATCTGCGCCCGTGGCGCCCCACCCGAACAGGCAGCCCTCGTAGAAGGTGTCCGGATCGGCGAGGATCACCTGCTCGGGGTACGGCGCGGGCTGCTGCAGGAAGTACCAATGCCAATAGGCGCGCGCGACATGGCGGTTCACCTCGTCGAACATCACGTAGGTCGGGACGATGTCCAGCACGGCCAGCGACAACACGCGGGCCGGATGGTCCAGGGCCAAACGATGACCGGTGCGTCCGCCGCGATCATGCCCGACCAGATGGAACTGTTCGAAGCCCAGCGTATGCATGAGCGCAAGCTGGTCCATGGCCATCGCCCGGAACGAATAGTTGGCATGGTCCGGCGCGCCCGCCGGCTTGGACGAACCGCCATAGCCCCTCAGGTCTGCGCACACCACGGTGTACTCGTCGGCGAGCAGGGGCGCGACATGCGCCCACATGTACAGGTTCTGCGGAAAGCCGTGCAGCAGGAGCAGGCCCGGGCCGCTGCCCCCGACCATGCAGTGGATGTCGACATCGCCGACGTTGACGCGGCGTTGCTGGAAGCCCTCGAACATGGTCAGACTCCTCAACGACGTCCGGCACGAATGGCGATCGGCCAGGTGACGAGCCGGCGCTGGTCACGCGGTCCCCAGGCCGGCGCCAGTTCAGCTTCCAGTGCGATGACGGGGTCGCTGCCGGTGGCACGCTGGCAGTAGGAGGTCGCCGACCAACTGCGGCAGTAGCCCAGCAGTTCGTCCAGGCTCCAGGCCAGGCGGATTGCGAGTTCCGGGCTCGCCACGGCCTCGAAGGGAAACGGCAACTCCGAGTAGCCGTTCTCGACATGCCGCCGCCCGGCAGGCCAATACGGGCCGACCACACGGCGGTAGAAGTGGCTGATCCGTTCCTCGACCGCCTCGCCCTCGACGTGCAACACGCCGTAGGTCCAGGCCGCGATCAGGCCGCCCGGTTTGAGGACGCGCCGCGCCTCCGCATAGAACGAGTCGCAGTCGAACCAGTGAAGCGCCTGGGCGATCGTCACGACATCGACGCTCGCGTCGGGCAGGCCGCTGCGATCGGCTGGCGCGGTGCGGTACTCGATGCGTTCGTGCGCTGCGGCCTGCGCGATCTGGGCTTCGCTCAGGTCGGTCGCGAGCACTTTGGCGAAGTGCACTGCCAAGGCGACCGATGCCTGACCATTGCCAGCGCCCACGTCCCACGCCAGGTCGTGGCCCGCGCAGGCCTGGGCCAGCCAGTCGAACAGCTCCGGCGGGTAGGTGGGACGCGACTGGACGTACTGCTGCGCAACGGGGCTGAAGTGGTCGGTGCTCATGGCGGGAATCCTAGAAATCCTCTGCCCATCTGGCAAATAGAAGATTCAGGCGGCAGCCATCTATCATTTGCATATGAACTTGAGGCGCATCGAAGTTTTCGTCGCGGTGGCGAGCGCCGGGAGCTTCTCGGCGGC
>DATEFR010000834.1:0-4007 GCA_035280545.1 Burkholderiaceae bacterium
GGCGCCGGCACGACGACGATCCGCACCTCGCCCAGTCCGCGCGCCGTCGCCTCGGCGACGAACGCCTGCGTGCGCCGTGCCGCGCGCTCGTCGCTGCCCGCGACGACGGCCAGACGCTGCCGGCCGCGGCCGTGCAGGAACGCGGCGACCGCACGCCCCACCTCGGCGTGCGAGAAGCCGACCAGCATGTCGATCGGCGTGTCCGTCAAGTCCCAGGTCTCGACGACCGGGATGGCGGAGCCGAGCAGGCGCCGACGGCCCTGCTCCGTGTGCACGATGCCGGTCAGCACGATGCCGTCCGGGCGCCGGCCGATGATCGCCTCGAGCAAGGCATCCTCGCGGTTGCCGACATAACCGCTCTGCCCCAGCATCAGCTGATAGCCGCGCTCGGCCAGCGACTCGGTCAGCGCCTGGACGGTCGGCAGGAAGACGGGGCCCGAGATCGTCGGCACGACCGCGGCGACGAGCCGACTGCGGGTCGACGCCAGGCCGCCGGCGAGCAGGTTCGGCACATAGCCGGTCTGCGCGATCGCATCGGCGACCCGCTTGCGCACATCGTCCGACACCTGCTCCGGCGTGTTGACCGCGCGCGATGCCGTGATCGGCGCGACGCCGGCGAGCTTCGCGACATCGTGCAGCGTCACGGCGCCGCTGCGTCGGCGCGCGCGGCGAGGCGGGTTCTGGGGCGCGTCCATCCGGCTACAGCAGCGTCACGCCGGGCAGGCTGCGCAGCGAGGTCTCGCGCATCGTGCGCACGAACTCGACGACGTAGGGCTTGTCGGCCAGCCGCTGCGCGGTCGCGGCGTAGAGCCGCCCGGTCAAGCCCTGCTCGCCGATGCGCTGCGACGCGACATAACCGCGGTCCAGGTAGCTCTTCACGGCCCACAGCGGCAGCGCGGCCAGCCCGCGGCCGCTCGCGACGAGTTGCAGCATCGCGACCGTCAGCTCGGTGGTGCGGCGCGGCGGCGCGATGCCGGCCGGCTGCAGCACGCGCCGTACCAGGTCCAGCATCTCGTCGGGCACCGGGTAGGTGATCAGCGCGCGGTCGGCAAAGTCGGTGGCGGCCAGCCAGGGCTTGCGCGTCAGCGGATCGTCGTTGGGCAGCAGCGCGACGATCTCGAAGCTGAACAGCGGATGGATCGCGACGCCGACTTCGTCGGTCTCGACATCGGAGACGATCGCGAGCTCGGCCCGGTCCTGGTGCAACAGGCCGATCGGGTCGGCCTGGAAGCCCGAGACGATGTCCAGCTCGACCTCGGGCCATTGCACGCGAAACGCGTCCATCGCCGGCATCAGCCAGTCGAAGCAGGTGTGGCACTCGACCGCGATGCGCAACGTGCCGGCCGCGCCGGCGACCAGGCGGCGCACATCACGCTCGGCTTCGTCGACCAGCGGCAGCGCGTCGTCGGCCAGCTTCAGCAACCGCCGGCCGGCCGCGCCGAAGCTCACCGGGTTGGACTTGCGTTCGAAGAGCACGGTGCCGAAGTGCTCCTCCAGGCTCTTGAGTTGATGCGACAGCGCCGACTGCGTGAGGTTGAGCAATTGCGCGGCACGCGAGAGGCTGCCGGTTTCACGCAAGGCGGTCAGGGTCTTGAGGTGGCGAAGCTCGAGCGGAGACTGCATGAACGAGATTCAGAATCATCAAAAGAAAGTTTCGTTTGAATCATAGTGGCGGGCGGCCGATCATCACAAGCTCATTTCCATTTGCAGTCGCTTGTCATGATCCGAACCCACATCCTTGGCTTCCCGCGCATAGGCGCACAGCGTGAGCTGAAGTTCGCGCTCGAGCGCCACTGGCGCGGCGAAATCGACGAGGCCGCACTCGAGAACACCGGGCGCGAGCTGCGCGAGCGTCACTGGGCGTTGCAGCGCGACGCGGGTCTGGATTTCGTCAGCGTCGGCGACTTCGCGTTCTATGACCACGTGGCGAACCACATCCAGACGCTGGGCTGCGAGCCGGCGCGATTCGGCTTC
Source organism: Burkholderiaceae bacterium (assembly GCA_035280545.1). GTDB lineage: Bacteria > Pseudomonadota > Gammaproteobacteria > Burkholderiales > Burkholderiaceae_C > DATCSE01. The sequence continues at coordinate 1,975 of DATEFR010000834.1, forward strand.
AGCGGCGAGGAGTCGGAACTCTCGCGCTACTTCGCGATGGCACGCGGCGTGTCGGCCGACCACGAACACGGCGAAGGCTGCGGCTGCGGCCACACCGCGCACGGCGGCGCCCAACCCGCACTCGAAATGACCAAGTGGTTCGACACGAACTATCACTACCTGGTGCCGGAGTTCGACGCCGCGACCCGTTTTCGCCTCGCGTCGCACCGGCTACTCGATGAAGTCGCGCAGGCGCAGGCCTTGGGTCACCGCGTCAAGGCGGTGCTGCTGGGCCCGCTGAGCTTTCTGTGGCTGGGCAAGGAGAAGACCCCCGGCTTCGACAAGCTGGATCTGCTGGACGCCCTGGTTCCCGTCTACACCGAGCTGCTGACGCGCCTGGGCGCGGCCGGCGTCCAATGGGTGCAGCTCGACGAGCCCATCCTCGGCCTGGATCTGCCGCCGCGCTGGATCGCGGCGTTCGCGCGCGCCTACCGCGCCCTGGAATCGGCCGACGTGTCCATCCTGCTGGCGACCTACTTCTCGCCGCTCGAACAGCAGCTCGATCTCGCCTGCGCGCTGCCGGTCGCCGGCCTGCACGTCGATGCCGTGCGTGCCGCCGACGAGCTGGCTGCGGTACTCGCCAGGCTGCCGGCGGATCGCGAGCTCTCGATCGGCATCGTCGACGGCCGCAACGTCTGGCGCACGGATCTCGACCGCGCGCTCGCGCGGCTGCGCCCGGCCCTCGAGCAGCGCCGCGGCCGTCTGTGGATCGCGCCTTCGTGCTCGCTGCTGCACGTGCCGCTGAGCCTGGCCGACGACGCCGCGTTGGATGGCGAGCTGCGCAGCTGGTTGGCCGGCGCGGTCGACAAGCTCGGAGAGTTGCAGCTGCTCAAGCGGGCGCTGGTCGAAGGCGAACAGGCCGTGCGGCGCGAGCTGTTCCTTGCGAGCGCCGCGGCGGCGGCCCGTGCCGGCAGCCCGCGCGTGCGCAACCCGGCCGTGGCGAATCGGATAGCGACCCTGGACGAACACGCCGACCGCCGCGGCTCGCGCTTTGCCGTGCGCCAGGCGCTGCAGCGCGACCGCTTCGCGCTGCCGGCGTATCCGACGACGACCATAGGCTCGTTCCCGCAGACCGCCGACATCCGCGCCGCCCGCGCCGCCTACCGGCGCGGCGAGCTCGCGGCCGACGCGTACCGCGAGGCGATGCAGCGCGAGATCGCCCACGCCGTCCACAAGCAGGAGGACCTGGGCCTGGACGTGCTGGTGCACGGCGAAGCCGAGCGCAACGACATGGTCGAGTACTTCGGCGAACAGCTTGCCGGCTTCGCGTTCACCGCCAACGGCTGGGTGCAGTCGTACGGCTCGCGCTGCGTGAAGCCGCCGATCCTGTTCGGCGACGTTTCGCGCCCGCGGCCCATGACGGTCGAGTGGACGACCTACGCGCAGAGCCTGACCCGCCGGCCGATGAAAGGCATGCTGACCGGCCCGATCACGATCCTGCAGTGGTCGTTCGTGCGCGACGACCAGCCGCGCGCCGACACCGCGCTGCAGATCGCGCTGGCGATCCGCGACGAGGTCGTCGATCTCGAACGCGCCGGCATCGGCATCATCCAGATCGACGAGCCGGCGATCCGCGAGGGCCTGCCGCTGCGCCGTGCGCAGTGGCGCGACTACCTGGGCTGGGCCGCGCGCGCGTTCCGGGTCTCGGCCAGCGGCGTGGCCGACGCGACGCAGATCCACACCCACATGTGCTATTCCGAGTTCAACGACATCCTGCCCGAGATCGCGGCGATGGACGCCGACGTGATCACGATCGAGACGAGCCGCTCCGACATGGAGCTGCTGGCCGGCTTCGGCAGCTTCGAATACCCGAACGAGATCGGACCCGGCGTCTACGACATCCACTCGCCGCGCATTCCGTCGCGCGACGAGATGGTGCGGCTGATGACCAAGGCCGCGGCCGTGATCCCGGCGCGCAACCTCTGGGTCAACCCCGACTGCGGGCTGAAGACCCGCGGCTGGCCCGAGACCGAAGCGGCGCTGCGCAACATGGT
>DATEFR010000835.1:0-2969 GCA_035280545.1 Burkholderiaceae bacterium
GGCATCCCGCAGGACCGGCAGTGTGCCAGCCGCATGCCACCGAACTTGTAACAACTCGCTCCCCAGAACCATTCCCGAAGCACCCATTTATCAACGTTCTAGCCAGAGGGGCGTTAGAAAGTCGCGGCGGCGGCGCCAAAAAGCCACACATATTGATACAACTACACCAACGCCGAGATCCCTCTCAAGCGCGCGCCTCCGGCCTCTCACGAGGCATGCAAGTCCGCGGCAACGCCATCCGGTTCCGATAGCAACGCCTCGACCCGATAGCACCGGAATTGCTTGCGTAGCGCATCACGCACGCCCAGCAGACGCAGACGTCTGCCGATGTCCAGTTGATGGGCGGCGAGCAATTGGATCAATGCAATCGTCGCCGAATCGACCTGCTGCACCTCGCGGAGATCGAGCTCCAGATCCGCGTTTGCCTGGGCTGCTTCGGTGAAGGCCGCGCGCAACGAACCCAACTCGTCGACTCGGAATGCCCCTCGCATCTCGATGCACAGCGTGTCGACTCGTCGTGAACTGCGCACGATCGGCGTGCCTCCTGCAGCACGCCGCAGACTGCGCAGGCGCCACTGCTGCCACCAGAGCGGCAACAGGTCGCGCACCAGCATGCCCCCGACCGCAACCGCATCGTTCCAGTAGCGTCGCCACAGGCTGGGCTCTTCCTTGATCCGCCACAGCCATTCGAATCCACAGCGCCGCACCCAGGCCGGTGCACGCTCGACCGACCCGGCCGCGAAGTTGACGACGGCGCCCAGGTAGCTGACGACGCACGGGGCGAAACGCCCCCGGTTCCGCTCGATCCAGGCCAGGCCCTTCTTCGCACCGAGCGACACGATGACGAACTCCGCGCCGCTGCGGTTGATCCCCTCGATGTGCTCTGCACTGCTCATCTGCTCGAGCGGCCCGAAACCGGGCGAGTCGAAGCCGACGCAGACGACGCCGCCAGCGTTCTCGTTGACACGCCGGTAAGCCGCCTGAGCCGCGCCATCCGGCCCGCCGAAGAAGTAGGCTTTGACAGGAGGCGCCGGTGCGGCGCGCAACGCCTCGAAGATGTCGGCGCCCGAGACTCGCTCCGGGATGGGCAGTCCCAGGCAGCGCGCGATCCACACGATCGGCATGCCGTCAGCGACGCACATATTGCTATGCAAGATCGAATGACGAAACGCCGCGTCCTCCTGCGCCATCACCGCGAAGTTGAGGTTGGCCGTGGACAGCAGAAAGGGCTGCCGCTGCTGCGCCGCACTGCGAATCCGAGCAACCACCTCGCTCAGCGCAAGCGCATCGAACGGCAGTCCGAGGATCGAGAAGACATTGCGCGAAAAGTCGACGGTCATCCCTGTGCCTCGAACGCGACGCCGCGCGTGAAGAGTTCGGCCAAGCGCCGGGCCACGACGTCGATGTCGTGGCGCGCACGCGCACGCTCGCTCGCAGCAGCGCCCATCGCCGCGAGCACCGCCTCCGGTGCCGCGAGACAAGCTTGCATCGCGTCGGTCAGCGCGTCCAGATCGCCAGCCGGGAACAGCCAGCCATTTGCACCGTGCACGACCAACTCGGGGATGCCTGCGACGAACGTCGACAGCACCGGGCGACCGATCGCCATCGCTTCCATGATGACAACCGGCAGACCCTCCGCGAAACTGGGCAGCACCAGCGCGCGCGCGCCCTCGATCTCGCGCCGCACCTCTTCGCCGGAGATCCAGCCCGTGACCCGGACGCGATCGCCCAGCCCGGTACGTGCAACCAGCGCCTCCACTTCGCCACGCATTTCGCCGTCGCCCGCGAGCACGAGATCGCAGGCCACGCCGCGCTCGCGCAACCTCGCCAACGCCTCGACCAGCAGCAGTTGCCCCTTCTGTTCGCAGATGCGGCCGACGCAGACGAGCCGGGGCGCGGTGCAGGGTGGCGCGGTCACGCCATAGGCCCCGACGTCGATGCCGCAATGGACGATCCGGATCTTGTTCCAGTCCGCGTGCCCGATCCAGCGAAAGAGCTGACTGCGCCCGAACGAGCTGATCGCCACCGCGAAGGCGCTGCGGCGCACCTTCTCGGCCAGTGCGATCTGGCGCGGCTTGTCGAACTCCTCGGGACCATGAGCCGTGAAGCTGAACGGCCTGCCCGTCAGGACCGCAGCAAGCGCCGCAACCTCGGTCGGATTGGTGCCGAAATGGGCATGGAAGTGCTCCACGCCGGCCGCATCGGCCCAGCGCGCGATCAGGCAGGCTTCGGCGAAGTAGACCCAGTGGTAGGGCATCGGCCGGTCGGCGCCGTATCCCATTCGACTCGCCAGGACGAACGCCGCGAGGACACGCCCAGGGCGGGTCAGCAGCAGGGCCACGAGCGCAGCGGCCATGCCCAGCACGCCTGCGCGCAGTACGAAGCGCGTCTTGCCGTGCTCATGAACATCCTCGGCGTCCGCCAAGCGCTCGCCCGAATCGCGAATCGCGAATCGCTGGACGGACAGACCCAGGCGCTCGAGCGCCTGGATCTCGCGTCGGATGAAGCTGTGGCTGACCTTCGGGTACTGGTTGAGGACGTATGCAATGCGCCGTGCCATGACCATCGTTCTCAATGAAACCGGTTCTTGATACGCAGCAGCGGCTGCTCGAAAAAGCGGAAGCTGACCGCCGAGAGTGCAATCGTTCCAACCAGGCACGCGACGAAGGTCAAGCTTTCGGCGTGCAGGTCGAGCCGCGCCATCGACCGGTTGACCAGATCGAGGACGATCATGTGCAGCAGGTAGATGCCATAGCTGATCGCACCGACATAAGCGAGCGGCCGCCATTCGAGCAGGCGCACAAGGGGATCGGCCGGCTGCAGTACCACGCTGGCGATGAAGGCGGTACCGGCAAGCTGAAACGCAAGGCGAGGCCAGCCGCGAATATCGCCACCGACGCTGGCGGCGGTCAGCATCAGAGCAAATGCGATGACTGGCAGCCAGCGCGGGAGTCGGTCACGCAATCGCT
>DATEFR010000836.1:0-2238 GCA_035280545.1 Burkholderiaceae bacterium
CGCAGCCCGGGCGCGAGCGCGAGGACAGCGGCGGCATTCGTTCAGCGTTGCTGGTTGCACCGGCCGATCCGCTGAAGTTCGGCGTCGGCGATGCGCTGCCGTGTGCGCCGCTGCCGGTACCGAGCACGCTCGTCGCGAGCCGCAGCGACCCATGGATGCCGTTCGGTTCGGCCGTCAACTGGTCGCGCGTTTGGGGCAGCCAGCTCGTCGACCTCGGCAATGCCGGACACATCAACGTCGCGTCGGGCCATGGGCCGTGGCCGCTCGCGAAGCAGCTGGTCGAGCGGCAGATCCAGCAGCTGCATCGGCAGCGCCGCATCGAGCGTGCGCATTCGCTCGAGCTGTCGTTCGCGATCTGACGGGCGCGCTCAGAAGCTGTGAATGAAATGCCCGATCGACAGATCGTGCAGCTTCTGATCCGAGTCGCCTGCGCTGTGCAATTTCATAGGCACTTCGCTCCGGCGACTCAGTCCAGCGTCTGCCGGTAGCGCAGCAGCGCGAGCGTGCCGGCTGCCAGCACGAAGGCGAGCATCGGCCAGACCTCCGGCGCGACCTGCGCGGCATCGTTGCCCTTGAGCATCACGCCGCGCACGACACGCAGGAAGTGGGTCAGCGGCAGCAGCTCGCCGAGCCATTGCGCCCACTGCGGCATGCCGCGAAACGGGAACATGAAGCCGGACAGCAGCATCGACGGCAGGAAGAAGAAGAAGGTCATCTGCATCGCCTGCAGCTGGTTGCGCGCCAGCGTCGAGAACGTGAAGCCGACCGCCAGGTTCGCGATCATGAACAGCCCGATCGTCGCCATCAGCAGCGTGAAGCTGCCGCGCATCGGCACCTCGAACAGCAGCCAGGCGGCGAGCAGGATCACCCCGAGCTGCACGTAGCCGATCACCACGTACGGCAGGATCTTGCCCAGCATCACCTCGATCGGCCGCACCGGCGTCGCGAGCAGGTTCTCCATCGTGCCGCGCTCGCGCTCGCGCGTCATCGCGAGGCCTGTCAGCATCACCATCGTCATCGTCAGGATGGTGCCGATCAGCCCCGGAACGATGTTGTAGCGCGTCAGCCCTTCCGGGTTGTAGCGGCGGTGGATGCGGATCTCGTACGGCGGCTCCTTGCCGCGCAGCGGGCTCAGGGCACCGTTCAGGTCGTGCGCGAGCGCCTGGTCGGCGATCTGCGCGAGCGCAGCGATCGCGTTGCCCGAGGCCGACGGATCGGTCGCGTCGACCGCCACGAGCAGCGCCGGCCGCTCGCCGCGAATCACGCGGCGCGAGAAGTCGGCCGGGATCGCGACCATGAACTGCGCCTCGCCCGACTCGAGCAGCGCCTCGCCGGCCGCTTCGCTGCTGCCCGCGTGAACGATGCGGAAGTAGCCGGTGTTCTGCAGCGCAGCGCCGACGCTGCGCGCCATCGGCCCGGTGTCGGCCGCGATCAGCGCGGTCGGCAGGCCCTTCGGGTCGGTGTTGATCGCGTAGCCGAACAGCACGAGCTGCAGGACCGGCACGCCGATCGCCATCGCGAACGTGAGCCGGTCGCGCAGCATCTGCTGCAGCTCCTTCACGAACACCGCCCAGGTGCGCTGCACGGAGAACGTCTTCATGCGGCGCGCTCCGCGGTCTTGCGCGCAGGCCTGGCGTCGCTCGATGCGAAGTTGTCCTGCGCCGTCGCGATCAGGCTGATGAACACGTCTTCGAGGTTCGCGTCGGTGCGTGCCCAGCGCAGGCCGTTGCGTTCGCGATAGGGCGCGATGGCGCGTTCGAGCTGCGCCGCGTCGCGCCCGGCCACATGCAGCGAGCTGCCGAACGCGGCGACGCTGAGCACGCCCTCGGCCGTCTTCAGCGGCTCGACCAGCGTTGCCACATCGGCCCCCTGCACGGCCCAGACGACGAGCCCGGCCGCTTCGATGATCTGCGCCTCGGTGCCGCGCGCCAGCGTCTTGCCGTAGGCGATGTAGCACAGCTCGTGACAGCGCTCCGCCTCGTCCATGTAGTGAGTGGAGACGAGCACCGTGATGCCTTGCGCCGCGAGGCTGTGGATCTCGTCCCAGAAGTCGCGCCGCGCCTTCGGGTCGACGCCGGCGGTCGGCTCGTCGAGCAGCAGCAGGCGCGGCTCGTGCATCAGGCAGGCGGCCAGCGCGAGCCGCTGCTTCCAGCCGCCCGACAGCGCGCCGGCGAGCTGGTGCTGGCGTTCGGCGAGGCCGAGGCGTTCGAGCGTGCGGTCGACCGCGCCGCGCCGGTC
>DATEFR010000837.1:0-19836 GCA_035280545.1 Burkholderiaceae bacterium
GTCTGTGCGGCCGTTGCCCACGCGCACGAACGCGGCATCGTCCATGCGGACATCAAGCCGTCCAACATCCTCGTCACTCCTCTTGGCGAGCCCAGACTGGTCGACTTCGGCATTGCCAGTCAACTGTGGGGTGATCGTGTCTGCTCCCCGGCGCCCGTCGCGTTCGCGGCGTTCACGCCGGAGTGCGCATCGCCCGAGCAGTGGCGCAGGCAGCTCGTCTCGCGGCGCACCGATGTCTACGCCATCGGCACTGTCCTGTATCGATTGCTCACCGGTCGATTGCCGTACGAGCGCCAACCCGGACTGAGCACGCTGCAACGCCTGCAGGCGATGTGCCACGATGACCTCGTGCCGCCGAGTTGCGCCGTGAGTGTCGGCATGGGCGAGACGGTGCCTGGCCTGCCGCCACCAGCGGAACTGGCGCGACGGCTTGAGGGTGAACTGGACCGCATCATCTGCCGAGCGCTGGCGCGTGAACCGCAGGATCGCTACGCAAGCATCGCTGAACTGGTTGACGACTTGGTGCGCGCTTGCCGTGGCAGTGGAGCGTCGCTGCATAAGTGGCCCTGGCACCTGCAGGAATAGTGCGACCAAGCGCCAACCACGCACCCGGCGCATCATCGCGGCCCGAGACCAGCCAGCGCTGCGTCGATCTCCGCCCGGCGCGGTTGCGCGATCTGGGCGCCGGGCCGCGTGCAAGCGATCCCGGCGGCAACCGAGGCGGCCTGCATGGCATGCTTCACGGGTTCGCCGGCCGCGATGGCCGCTGCGAATACGCCCGCGAAGGTATCGCCGGCGCCTGTGGTGTCCACCGGGCTCACGGGCATCGCCGGGCACGCCATGCAGTGCCCGTCGGACTGCATCAGGAACGAGCCTTCTTCGCCCAGCGTGACCAGCACGTCGACCTGAAGAGCGTGAGCCAACACGCGGGCCTGGTCCACCGGATCGATGCCGAAGACCTCATGGCGTGCGCACAGGTCGGCAAGTTCGCCCTTGTTGACGATGACGATGTCGAGCGACTCGGTCGTGATCTGAAAACCTGCGGACTGCGGCGAGGCATTGAGTATGACCAAACAGCCGTGCTGTTTCGCCCTGCGGGCCAGGCGGAGCGACTCCTCCGGATCGACTTCGAGTTGCAGGAGCAAGGCCCGAGATTCGCGCAACGTGGCGTCGCTGACGGCATCGCCGCGGGCCGACAGATTTGCACCCGGCGCGACGACGATCACGTTCTCGCCGGCGTGAGTGACATCGATCATCGCGATACCCGTCGGGTCGGAAGCGCAAACGCTGACGCCGCGGATGTCGACGTTCGCGGAGCGCAGTGGTGTGATCGCCGGCTCGGCGAATGCGTCGTGGCCGATGGCACCGAACATCGCCGTCGGGACGCCGTACAGCGCGGCCGCATGCGCCTGATTCGCGCCCTTGCCGCCGGCTGACATCAGGACGTCTCCACCCAGAACCGTCTCTCCCGCCTTGGGCAGATGCGGCACTCTCACCGAGATGTCGAGATTGATCGAACCAAAGACGATGAGCATGGGCTATTTGCCGGTTGTCATGGGCGGAGATGCCGACAGCAGGGCCTCCACCACCTGCCGGCTCGGGAGGCCCGCGCGCGCGCCCAGCGCCGCCACGGTGCAGCTCGCGGCCGCGCACGCGAAGCGCAAGGCGCGTGGCAGAGGGGCACCATCGAGCAGTGCCACGAGAAAGGCGGCGTTGAACGTGTCGCCAGCGCCTGTGGTGTCGATGACGCGCCCGGGGAAAGCTTCTTGCATCGCGAAGTCCGTGCGGCTCGCTGCCATGGCGCCGGCTGCCCCCAACGTCACGACGATCACGCGCGGGCCGGCCTCGATCAGCCGAGACAGCTCGGCCCTGCACGGAGCTTCCCCGGTGCCAGCCCTGAAGCCGGCTTCGTTGAAGAACACCACGTCAGCGCGACGGATGCGTTCCAGCATCGCCGTGCGATCAGGCGCCACGGCCGGTTCGAGATCGATCGCGACCAGTGTGCCGGCTTCGTGCGCCGCATCGGCGAGATGCACGAAACGCTCGAGGTCATAGGGCATCGAGTAAACGATGCGTGCGGCGGCCAACGTTTCTAGAGGCACTGCAGCTGGCGGAGGCTGCATCGGCATGTAGACGATCGCGCGTTCGCCGGATGGCGCGATCATCGCGATCACCGACGCCGACGCAGCGTGTTCGATCGTGACCAGCTGCTCGGTGCCGACTTCGAACTGCACCAGCGATGCGCGCAGCATCGGGCCGTGGGCATCGTCGCCCACACGGCCGAGCAGCGCGGCCCGCTTGCCGAGGCGGGCGCACGCGCACGCGACGTTGGCGGTCGTTCCGCCGGACAGGACACCCATGAGTCGACCGAGAACCTTGGTGCCCAGAGGGGGCGGCTCGGCGACACTCACCACGATGTCGGCAACCGGGTCGCCGATCGCCAGGAGGTCCCAGCGCCGCAAGCCGCCGGCAGCCTCGATCGGCTGCAGAAGATTCGCGTGCATCGTCATGTGCAAAACCCGGCCGTCTGTGCGCTACGCAGCGGCGTCCGCAAGATTGCGCGAGGCAATGGCCGCGAGTCCCGCGGCGATGGCGTCGAGGTCGAATTCGGCGGCGTTCGCCTCCCGGAACTCCTTGAACAGATCCTGGGGCAGTTGCCTCGTGCCGTGGAGCGCGCCGACGATGGCGCCTGCCATGGTGGCGATCGAGTCGGTGTCGTTGCCGATCGAGGCGCCCAGCGCGACGGTCCGCATCGGATCGCCCTGGGCGTACAGGACGATCCCGATGGCCGCCGGGACTGACTCGGCTGCCAGCACTGAATTGCCGACCAGGCGCTCCATCGTTGTCATGAAGCCGCGATCACTCTTCGATTCGCGCGCGATCTGCAGCGCCAGTTCGAGCCGACCGAGGTAGCTGGGACCCGCCACGACCCGGGCGTGCTTACGCGCCAGCGCTTCGCCGATGCGAGCGCCCTGCAGCGACGCCTCGATCACCGGGCCAAGCGTGGTCGCGACCAGCGCCTGCGAAACGGCTGCGGTCACCGAGCAAGCCGCCGAGATCGCGACATCCGTGTCGTGCGAGGGCAGGCACGTGACCAGTGCCTGCTCGCAGGCCGCCTCGATCTGCCCCGGGAAAATGAGACCGATAGGCGCGACCCGCATGGCGGCGCCATTGGTGATGCCAACGGTCGTCATCTTTCTGCGCGAGCGGCCGATGACGCCGACTTCTGCCGTGTCGCTGCCTTCCTGCAGAGCCTTCACGATGCCTGCGGTGCTCGGTCCCATGAAGCTCGCCTTGGGGCTGGTGCGCACCCAATCGAGAAGGCACGCAACCCACCCGGCGTTGTCGAGCCGGCCGTTGGCGGCGATCAGGGCGCGGGCGAGGTAGTACATCTGGCTGGCGTCGTCGGTCACCTCGGCGCGCTTGCCGGCGTTGGCGCCGGCAAAGGTGTCTTCCGGTGGGTGCGCGAAGCGGGTCACCAGGCCGCCGTGGTGCGCCTCGATCTCGTCGATGGTCCATTGTTCGGTCGGGGCGCCGAGCGCGTCGCCCATGCCTGCCAAGGCGAGCGACGCCAGGGTCCTGTCGAGCAGGTTGTTGTTGTTGCTATTGTTCAAGCAGACTCCTTGTTGGGGTGGCCGAAGCGGAGCTCGGTTTTGTGGAATGGGCCGCGCGCCGGCGCGCCGACCCTGCGCGACGTCGACCCGCGAAGACGAGCATGCAGATGGTGACGAAGGGTGGGACCATGTAGACGACCTGGGTCGGCACCTCGAATGCGCCGAGTTGCGTGGCGAGCACGGCGGTCACGCCAAAGAGCAGCGCGGCGCCTAGTGTTCCCAATGGACGGCGGGCACCCAGGAACACCGCGGCCAGCGCGAGAAAGCCGCGCCCCGCCGTCATATCGGCTTGGAACAGCGTGAGGTACCCCATGCTGAGATAGATGCCGCCCAGGCCCGCCAGCAGGCCGCTGGCCATCAGTGCGACGTAGCGCACGCGCTTGACCGGAATGCCCGCACCCAGCGCGGCCTGCGCGTTCTCGCCGACGGCGCGCAGCCAGGTGCCATAGCGCGTCCACGACAGGAACGCGGCCAACAAGGCAACGCTCATGAAGGCCACGTACACCAGGACGTGATGGCCCATCCCGCTTTCTCCATTGAGCAGCGTGTCCAATGCAGGCAGCCCGACGAGGCCGGGGATGTGAATGGACGGCAGGGAGGGGCTGTGGAGACCGGCGGTGGAGCCCTTGTCGCCGACGAGGGCCACGAGCAGGAAGACCGTCAGTCCGGCCGCCAGAATGTTGATGGCGATGCCGGCCACGATGAGATCGGCGCCGAATTCGAGATGGAAGGTCGCCAACAAGGCGGTGAATGCCAGTGCGGCGATCAGTCCGGCGGCACAGCCTATCCACGGATAGAGCCCAGGCGCCAGCCCCGGGAACCAATGGGCCGCCTGCACCGACGCCATCACGCCGAAGAAGGCCGCAATCAGCATCAGGCCCTCGAGCGCAACGTTGATGGTGCCTGCCAGATCGGAAACAAGGCCACCGAGCGCGGCCAACAGTATCGGTGCGGCCGCGCGCATCACCGCCACCGCCAGCGTGGCGACCAGCGTGAGGAGGGCGACGGAGTCGGTGCTCATGCATGGCCCCGCTTCTGGCGGGCCCACCCGTGCGCGAAGCGTCGAGGCACCAGCGTGGGCAGGAGGCGCTCGGAGACGATGAAAAGGATGATGAATGCCTGGATCACCAGAACGACTTCCCGCGAGACGTCGGTCGTGCGCTCCATGGCCTGTGCGCCGGTACGCAGGTAGGCGTACAGGAAGGCCGCGACCGGAACGGACTTCGGATCGTTGCGCGCGAGCAAGGCGACCACGAGTCCTTCGAAGCCCATGCCTGGGCTGAGGTCCACAGGCAAGCGCTTCAGCAGCGCATTGCTCACGTGCAAGCCGGCGAAGGCGGCGAACGCGCCGCCCAGCGCCATCGACATGACCACCGCGCGCCCGACCGGCATTCCGACTTGACGCGCGAAAGCCGGCGCGACCCCGACGGTGCGGATCTCGTATCCGATGGTCGTGCGCGACAGAAGCAATGCCGCAGCCGCGACGACCAGAGGCACCAGGAACAGCATGGCAGTGACATTGGTGCGCGGCAGGAGGCCCGGCAGGAGCGATGCTGCGGGGAGCGTCGGGGTCACCAGATAACCGGCGGCCGGATCGCGCAGTGCCTGCGTGATCACCAGGCGGTAGAACTGCACGGCGATCAGGTTGAGCATCAGCGTGGTCACGATCTCGTTCGCGCCGAACCGTGCCTTCAGAACACCCGGGATCAAACCCCATGCAAAGCCCGTCAGCACGGCTGCCGTGAATGCGACGGGGAGAACGGTGAACCAGGGCCCGCCCACGTACAGGCTGACCGCGGCGGCCGCCAGGGCCGAGAGGAACAACTGGCCGTCGGCGCCGAGCGAGAACTGACGCGCGCGAAACGGAATGGCGATCGCGAGCCCGAGGAAGGTGAGCGTGATCGCGTCTTCGATCACGGAGCCGAAACGCACCCAGCGCCGCACTTCCCAGCCTTGCGCATCGCTCCAGCGGATGTCCGGAAGCGCGCCGGTGGTGAGCGCCAGGTAGGCGCGCCATGGTTCGCGACTGACCGTGGCGGTGATCAGGAACCCGACCACCAGCGCCGCGACAACCGCGAGCGGCAGCTGCAGGCGCTCGATTCCACGAGGGTGCTGCAGCGGTGCTGTGTGGGTCGACGCAGAGGCTGTCGTCATGCCGCGCTTTCTTCGGCCAGGGTGGTGAATGGAGAGTCGAGAAGAGCCGCGGCGCCGTCATCCTGGCGCAGACCCGTCATGTACAGGCCGAGCTCCTGCGCGCCGACTTGCCTGGCGCCGAAGTGCGCTGCGATGCGGCCGCGGAACAGCACCGCGACACGGTCCGACAACTCGAGCAGTTCGTCGAGGTCGGCCGAGAACAACAGCACCGCCGATCCCCGGTCGGCCAGCTCGACGATCTGACGACGCAAGGCCTGCGCTGCGCCGATGTCGACGCCGCGGGTGGGTTGGCTGGCGATGAGCAGGCGGGGGCTGCTGGACACTTCGCGTGCCAGCACCACCTTTTGCATGTTGCCGCCGGACAGCGAAGCTATCGTCGCGTCGGGCGAGCGCGCCACGACGCCGAACTCCGACAGGATCTGCTGCGTCTTCGCACGGGCGGTGCCCAGGTCGAGCCAACCCCCATGCGACAGGGGCGGTTGGTGATACTCGGCCGCGATGACGTTGTCGATGATGCTCATCGACGCCGCCACGCCGTCGCGCAGCCGGTCCTCCGGGATGGCCGCCACGCGAGAGGCGCGAGCACCGCGTACGCCCAGTCCCGTGAAGACGTTGCCGTCCAGTGAGGCGCTGCCGGCCGTCGGGATCTCGAGGCCACCGAGCAAGGCGGCCAATGAGGCCTGGCCGTTGCCCTCGACGCCCGCGATCCCGAGGATTTCTCCCGCCGCGATGTCGAACGAGACGCCTTGCAGCGGCGTGGTGCCGTCCGCTCGGGCAAGCGCAAGATCGCGCACGGCCACCAGAGCTTGGTCTTGATTGCGCACCGGCCGTGACAACTGCAGTGCGGCAAGCGGTCGTCCGACGATCATGTCGGCGATCTCGCTTGCCGTGGCCGTACGCGACGTGGCGTGACCCGTGACCCGGCCGGCACGCATCACCGTGAAGCGATCCGACACCTCGCGCACCTCGGCGAGCTTGTGGGTGATCAGCACGACCGTCAACCCGGCCGCAACGAGTTGCCGCAAAGCGTTGAAGAGCGCTTCGGTTTCTTGGGGCGGCAGCACGGCCGACGGCTCGTCGAGCAGCACGACCTGCGCGCCTCGATAGAGCGTCTTGAGTATTTCGACACGCTGCTGTTCACCGACCGACAGGTCGGCCACGAGCGCCTGCGGATTTACCGACAGGCCGAAACGTTCACTCGTGTGACGTACCGCCTGCGCCGCCTGGCGCCTGTCGATGAAGCCGCGGCGAACCGGCTCGCAGCCGAGTACGACATTCTCGGCCACGGTGAACGAGGGCACGAGCTCGAGGTGCTGCGGCACCAGGCCGATCCCGGCCGCGATGGCCTCGCGCGGGCTGCGCAGCGTGACCGGGCGCCCTTCCAGCAAGATCTCGCCGGCGCTGGGCTGCTCGAGGCCGAAGAGCATTTTCATCACGGTGGATTTGCCGGCGCCGTTTTCGCCGACGATGGCGTGGATCTCGCCGCGGCGGATGGCCAAGCTCACGCCATCGTTGGCCAATGTTCCGTTCGCATAGCGTTTCGAAACGCCACGCAGCTCGATGATCGGATCCTCGCCGGGAGAGGCCATGACGGATTGCCTCAGCGAGCGACCGCGGCGAATGCGCTCGGAACCTGGACGCGGTGCTCGATGACCGCACGTTCCGCCTGATCCAATGACTGCAGTACCTCCGGCGGAGCCTTCGCGAGCGCCTCGGATTGGCGCGACAAGCTGACCCCGTTCTCGGCCAGGCCCAACGACTCGGCGCGGCCGAAAGCCAGGCGGCCCTGCAGTTGCTGTTCGATGGCGCGGCGGATCGCCACGTCGACGTTCTTGAGAACGGAGGTCACGATGCGCGACGCCAACGGCGGGTTGGAGGTCCGGTACAACGCGTACTGGTCCATGTCGACGCCGATGACGTAGCGGTTGGCTTCACGCGCGGCCTCGTTCACGCCCTGTCCGGTGGCGCCGGCCGCGTGGAAGACGAGTCCCACGCCGCGGCTGAACTGTGCTTTCGCGATCTCCTTGCCTGCGGCCGGGTCCGAGAACGAGTTGGCGTACTGGCTCAGCACGGGAATGCCCGGAGCAGCTGCGAGCGCACCTGCACGAAAGCCGACGATGAAGTCGTCGATGACCGGGATCTGCATCCCGCCCACCACACCCAGGCCCCTGGCGGCAGGGACGCCGAGCAGGCCGCTGCGGTCCAGCGATGCGGCCAGATAGCCGGCGAGATAAGCCCCCTCGTTCTGGCGGAACAGGATGGAGTGGACGTTGCCGCATGGGCAACGGGCATAGTCGACCGCGGCGTCGAACACCACGAAGTGCGCCTGCGGATACTGGGCCGCGAGCACTTGCACGTAGGGCACCATCGTGTACGTGCCGGTCACGATCAGGTCGTAGTCGCCACTGTCGGCCAGATCCGTCAGCGCACCCTGCCAGCGTGTCGGGTCGGTGCCGCCCTCGATCACCTTCACGTGCACGGGCAACGTGGCTCGGGCGCTGGCGAGGCCGCGTGCGGCGGAATCGAAGAAGGACTTGTCGCCCAACGTGCCGTTGATGAACAAGGCCACGCGCAATTTGACACCTTCGGCTTGGCGGGACTCGGCCAACCGGCCCAGCTGCGCCACGGCGAGAAGAATCGCCGCCAGCGCCGTCACCCAGCCCAACTGGACAAGGGCTGGTCGCAGGAAGCGCAGGAAGGTGCTCAATTCAGTCTCATTCGGCGCCGCTGTGCTTGCTGATGCGCGTGCTGTAGCGGTAGCTGGACACGTACTTCATCAAGCAGTATTCGATGGGCTCGCGCCGGTCTGACAAGGTCACGCGTTCGCAGACCAGGATCGGTGCGCCGACTCGCACGCCGAGCAGCGGGGCATCTTCGGCGTCCGCCGAGCCGGCAAACAGGTTCTCCACCGCTTCGGCCGGGGCAAAGCCGAACTTCTCGGTCAGCAGCCGGTAGAGCGACTGGGCGGCTTCCAGCTCGGAGCGCTCGACGTGTACACCGCGCGGCAGCGGGAAGTAGGCGTCGTGCAGGCCCACCGGTGCACGATCGATCAAGCGCACGCGTCGCACGCGCAGCAACGGGTCCCCGGGCTCGATTCGCAGCAGACCCGCGATTCCCATCGACGCGGCGACCGTCTCGACCTCGAGGATCTGCTGGCCGGGCACACCGCCCCGCAGCTGCGTGTCCTGCGAGAAGCTGTCGATGAAGCGCGACATGCGACGCACGATCGCCGGCGCGACAAAAGTACCGCGACCGTGGTCGCTGTAGATCACACCGCGCTCCTCCAGGTAGCGCACCGCCTTGCGCACGGTGTCGCGGCTGACTTCGTACTTCTCGGCGAGCTCCCGCTCCGAGGGAAGCGCCTCGTTGTCGCGAATCAGCCCGCGCTCTATCGTGCTGCGCACGACATCGGCGAGCCACTTGTAGCGGGGTTGGGTCGGGGAGTTCCGGGTGGTGTCCATGGGAGTTCGAGCGTGTCGGCTGGCAAAGCGATGAGGCAGCCATATTCGCCCAAAAACGTCCTGTGCCGGCGATCGTAATCTGGTACGTACCAGCAGTCAATGGTGTAAGCCTGGCCCGGTCAGCGCTTGGTGCGTGCGCCCATCAACACGCCGTGCAGGTCGGCACTGAAGCTGCGCACCGACTCCATCGTCACCTTGTTGCGGCGAACCAGCCAGTTGTAGCCAAGCACCGCCGGCACGGCAACCGCCAAGCCGATGGCCGTCATGATCAGCGCCTCGCCGACCGGGCCGGCCACTTTGTCGATCGACGCCTGGCCGGCGATGCCGATCGAGGTCAGCGCATGCAGAATGCCCCACACGGTCCCGAACAGGCCGACGAACGGTGCGGTCGAGCCGACGGTGGCGAGGAACGCCAAGCCGTCCTGCAAGCGCGATTGCACGTCGTCGATCGCGCGTTGCATGCGGGTCGTGATCCAGGTGTTGCGGTCGATGTGCTCCGTCAAGGCGCCTTCGTGATGTTCGTCGGCCTCGATGCTCGCTTCGACGATGAAGCGAAACGCGCTGCCCTCCTTCAGTGTCCGAGCCGCATCTTCGAGGTTCGCGTGCTGGAAGAACCCTTTACGGGCCGCGCGTGCCTGCCCGGAGATCTTGAGGCTCTCGTACAGCTTGGTGATGAGGATGTACCAGCTGCCCATGCTCATGATCACCAGGATGACCAAGGTGGCTTTTGCGACGGAGTCACCCTGAACCCACAGTCCGCTGAGGCCGTACGGGTTGTCGACGGTCTCCTTGTTGCCGTTGTTCGCGGGACCGGTTCCGGTGCCGGCGGTTGCCGCGGGTGCGGACGCGCTGTCCTGTGCCGAGGCAGGCGTGCAGGTGCCGGAGGTCAGCACGGCGCCCAGCAAGAGGACGAGCAATACGTGCTGGATGCGCACCATGGTGGGCGATGAGTGAAGTGGCATGACGGATCCAATCGATCGGAGTTGGCGGAAGTTCACGCCGGGTGCCCCCGTACTCCTGACGAGACGCGACTTTATATAGGTACGTACCAGCATTCAAGTCTGCGGTGGCCTCTTGTGTGAGGCGCCGTCTCAGTACTTTCCCGTGCAGCCGTGCAGTTCTCCTTCACGCTGATTGACTACTGGTACGTACCAGAATAAAGTTGCATGACATCGTTCGATCTCGAGGGACATACGGAATGGAGAAATTCAAGCTCAAGCCGCTGATAAGCGCCCTGGTGGCCATCGGCGGATCTCACTTCGCGCAAGCGCAGACCGCACCGACCCCGCCTGAGTCGGCGGCGTCGGCGCCATTGCCTGCGGCCGCGGCCGCTTCGGCGCCCGCAGCTGCGCCTGATCTGCAGAAGCTCGACCAGATCACGATCACCGGCCAGTCCATCGGCAAGGGGGAAACCCGGGCCAACAGCGTCGTCGACCGCCAGACCATCCTGCAGCAGCCACCCGGCCTGGACCCGCTGAAGGTTCTCGCGCGCGTTCCGGGCCTGCAGGTGAACTCCAGCGACTCGGTGACAGGCAGTTTCTCCATGCGCCTGTCGATGCGCGGCCTGAACAAGGAACAGATCGGCGTCTCGATCGACGGGATCCCCAATGGCTCGACGCTGTCCAATGGCGGCAGCATGCCGAATCGCCTGATGGACCCGGCCAACCTGCAGCGCGTGGATGTCTCGCAGTCAGCCGGCGACATCGGCACGCCGTCGAACCAGGCGCTCGGCGGCTACATCGACTTCAAGACCCGCGACCCCAAGCGCACGGCGGGCGGCGAGGGCGAACTGGCGCTGGGCAACTACAACTACCGGCGCATCTTCGCGCGCTACGACACCGGCGAGATGGCGCCGGGGCTCACGGCTTATGTCGACGCGTCGCATTCGTACGTCAACACTTGGCCGGGCGAACAATCGGGGCGCAGCCGGCGCAACCACATCGACTTGCGCGCGCTGCAGGAGTTCGAGGGCGGCCACAGCGTGCGTGCGACGCTGAGCCTGAACGACATGTCCGACAACGACTACGACGCGGTGGCGCTGCGCGCCGGCTCGCGTTTCAAGGCGGTGTTCGAAACCGATCCCACGACCGACGGCCTCACCGACCGGTGGACCGGCGATCCCAACATCGACCAGAACAACCGGCGCACCCGCGGCATCGACAGCAAGGAGATCTTCTTCCACGTCGACGGCACGCTCAAGCTGGGCGAGAGCACATCGCTGTCCGTCAAGCCCTACTTGCACCGTCAGCTCGGAGCCGGCTGGTTCTATGTGCCGTACAAGCAGTTGCCGGTCAACGGGCAGGTGTATTCGAGCGTGCCCGACGGCATCAACCCGGCCACGGGGCGCCTCTACACGCCGGTCGCGACGGTGCAGGAGTGCTACGCCAACCAGTACCAACGCACCTCGAGCGGTGCGCTGATCCCGACCTCCTCGGTCGTGTTCCCGACGGGTGTCACGGCGGCCACACTGTCGGCCGCGGGCTGCCCGGCCGCGGCCCGCTTCGCGATGAACCCGCAAAGTGCGTGGGGCGATCGCGAAGCCTCGCGGCGCCGCGGCGGCTACTACACGAATCGCACCGGCACGCTGGGCGAACTCGCCACACGCTTCGGCGACCATCACGACGTGCGTGTCGGCGGTTGGTACGAGTACATCCGCCGCACCAAGGATCGCAACTGGTACCTGGCTTCCGATCCCAAACAGGGGTTCGACTATCGTGACAGCGACCTGTATTCGACGACCCAGGACCGGCTGTATCGTTCGCACACGCTCATGGGCTACGCGCAAGACAAGATCGGCCTGTTTGACGACAGGGCGCAGATCGACATAGGCGCGACCTACCAATACTTCAGCGAGGTCTACCGCTCGCCGGTCGAATTCAGCGGCGAGCGCACGCTCACGGTGAAGTCGAAACTGCTGCCCAAGGTGGGCGCACTCTATCGCCTCAACGACGACCTCGAAGTGTTCGGCAGCGCCTCGAAGAACTTCAGCGCCATTCCCGATTCGGTGTTCGAGGGCACTGCTGCCATCGGCGCCGAAGGCATCAAGCCGGAGACTTCGACCAACAAGGACCTCGGGATTCGCTACCTTGGCAAGACCACCGCGCTGTCGTTCCAGGTCTATTCGATCGACTACCGGGACCGCATTTCCATCCAGAACGGCAACCCCGACGGCGACATCTTCAATCGCGACGCGTTCACCACCTTCCGCAACCAGGGCGGGATCCGGTCGCGTGGGTTCGAAGTCACGGCGCGCGCGATGCTGACCAAGGCCATCGAGGTCAACGCCAACTACGCGTACAGCGATGCCCGTTACACCGAAGACACGCCGGGAGAGTGCATCAAGGCTGGCGATCAGGTCCTTGGCGTGTCGCGCCACAACGCATTCGCCGAGCTCACCTGGAAGGTCACCGATCAGTGGCGCGTGACCGGCAACGCCAAGCACACCGGCAAGGCGCCCGGCACCTTCGAAGGGTTCCCGGTGACGATCGCCGCGACGGCCACGACGCCTGCCCGGATCAGCTGCACCGCCATCGAACGCGAAGAGATGCCCGAGTACACGCTGCTGGGCGCATCGACGAGCTACAAGTTCGGCGGCGCCTTCAGCAAGACGGAGATCAGCTTCAACGTCGAGAACCTGCTGAACAAGCGCTACCTCGGCGGTGTGGGGGCCGAGCTTGCCACGGGCAATCCGTCCACGACCGGGCGGTACTTCCTGGGCAGCCCGCGCACTTTCTATGTGGCCGTGCGCACGAGCTTCTGAAGCCTCCCGGAAGACCTGGGCGCTGGCGTTAGCGCTCGCCCTGGCGGGTTGCGGGGCGCCCTCGGGTGCCCCGCGATCTTCGGCAGGGCACGTGGCGGCACGCGCCGCGCACGATGCGACTTCTTTTCCGGCCGGCATCGCGGGGCTGCGTGTGCTCGGAACGGCGGTTGTCGCACGCACGCCGTCGGGTGTGCTCGAGCACTTCGGCGGCATCTCGGGTCTAGACCGCGACCCGGTCACCGGGCGCTGGTATCTCATCAGCGATGACCGCTCCGAGCACGCGCCGGCTCGCTTCTACGAAGCGCGGATCGACATCGGCGCGCAAGGGCTGGGCGCCATCCAGATCGACAAGGTCGTCACACTGCGCCGCCGTGACGGAAAGTCGTATCCGGATGCCAACGCGGGCAGCGAAGTGCCCGATGCCGAAGCGCTGCGGATCGATCCCCGATCCGGCGCTCTCTGGTGGGCCAGCGAGGGTGATGATGTGCACGGCGGAGATCCCTTCGTCAGGATCTCCACCCGTGAGGGAGCGTACGCCGGCGAACTGCCGCTGCCGCCGCAGATGCGGTTCGCGGCTCATACCGGCCCGCGCCCGAACCTCAACATCGAGGGCCTGTCGTTCAGTCCGGATGGCGAGCACGTGTGGGTTTCGATGGAAGCCCCGCTGCGCGAGGACGGGCCTGTGGCAACGGTCGGATCCGGCGCGTTGACTCGCATCACTCGCTTCGGACGCGACGGCAAAGTTTTCGCGCAGTACGCGTACCCGCTCGATCCGGTGCACAGGGCCGCAACGGGCGGCCGGCATCGCAGCGACAACGGCATCAGCGACATCCTGGTGATCGGCGGTGACCGATTGCTGGTCGTCGAACGCAGCGGTTACGAAGTGGCCGAGATGGTGTTTCAGTTCTCGGTGCGTCTCTATGAAGCGTCCTTTTCGTCTGCAACCGACATTGCGTCGATCGCCTCGCTGCGCAGCACGGCGCCGGTTGCCATGACCAAGCGCCTCGTTCTAGACCTGGGCGCGTCGGGCATCGGCCATGTCGACAACATCGAAGGCATTGCATGGGGGCCGCGTTTGCCGAACGGCCACGCGACCTTGTTGCTGGTGTCTGACGACAATTTCTCCGATCGGCAGGTGAACCAGTTCATCGCCCTAGAGGTTCTGCCTTGATGCCATCTGGAACCGGTTCGCCCAAGCGGTGACTCACGGTCAGCCGCGCAGCCTGTGCTTGAGCCAGAGACGGGCCGTCATCCAGTCGCGCTTGACCGTTGCCGGCGAGATGTTCATCGCCTCCGCGGTCTCCTCGATCGACAGGCCGCAGAAATAGCGCAGTTCAACCAGCCTCGCCTGCCGCGCATCCAGAGTCGCCAGCTCGTCCAGCGCTTCGTCGAGCGCCGCCATGTCGAAGTCGGGCTCGGCCAGCGGCACCGACACGTCTTCATCGAGCGGCACATGGATCTCGCCGCCGCCTCGCTTGGCGGCCTTGCGACCCACCGCATGGTTGATCAAGATGCGCCGCATCATGCTGGCCGCGAGCGCCACGTAGTGGTCCGCGTCGCGTGGGGGCTCGCGCTGGTCGAGCAGGCGCAAGAAGGCTTCATGGACCAACGCGGTGGGCCTCAGCGTGTGGTCGGACCGTTCCCGCACCAGGAAGCTGCGTGCGAGACGGCGCAGCTTGGGATAGACCTGGGGCAGCAAAACATCACTGTCGAACGTTGCCTGCGTCGCTTGCTCTGGGACCGGCCCGCAGTTGGCCGCAAGCACTTGCGACGCGATCGCTTCTTTGGTGTTCACCCGGGCAGCTCCTGGCTTGTCACGATCGGCCAGATTCTTGCCCCCAACGAACATCAGACTTTCGACCTTCCGATGACGATTTGCTCCTCTCGTGCCGCGCGCTATGTCATGCGCAAGGTGCTCCTGCGTGATCAGAACCTGGCGCGGAACTGGACACCCCAGATCCTCGGGTTGAAGTCGTTGACCCAGCCTGTCAGGTTGTTGAAGTCGATGCCGCCCACCAGCTTGACGTTGTTGGTGATGTTGCGCCCGAACAGCGACACCTCGTAGCGCTCCTTGTCCCAGATGTAGCCCAGGCGCAGGCCGCCGATGAGCAGCGGCGGACCGGAGTACTCTGCCGAGTCGTACAGCACGAAGCTCACGCGGCTGCGATACGACCAGTCGGTGAAGGCGAAGAGTTCACCGTTGCGGTACGGCACGCCATAACGCGCGCTGAAGTTGGCGACCCACTTCGGTGCTTGCGGCAACGGATGGCCGTCGATACTGACCGTGCCGGCGACAGGGCCTGCGGGATCGCGAACCGTGCAGGCGCGACAGGTCACGACGTAGAGGTTGGGATCGCGGATCTGCGTGAAGTTGTAGCTCGCGCCCAGCGTCACGAGCAGCTGATCGGTGAGATAGGCCTCCAGGTCGAGCTCGGCGCCGCGCCCCTTGGTCTCCTTTGCGTTGAGCAGGATGGTGGCGTTGCTCGTTCCGCCCACGGCGCTGAGCTGCTGATCCTTGACGGTGTAGTCGTAGACGCTCAAGCCGACCCGCATCGTCTGCTCGAGCAGATCGGCCTTGAGGCCTGCTTCCAAGGACGTGATGGTCTCGGGCCGGGCTTGCGACTGCGCATTGAACTCCGCTGCCGGCTGAATGGTGCTGCCACGGAAGCCTGTCGCCGCGCGTGCATAGACATTGACATTGGGCGTGAGCTTGTAGACCGTGCTCAGGTCCCAGTTGAACTTGGAATCGGAGGGCGAGGCGCTCAGGCCTTGCGAAGCATCCACGGTGGAGCCGCCGCCGGGAACGTTGTTCGGGTCGGTGTCGAACACCTTCTTGTCGCGGGTGTAGCGCATCCCCAGGCGCACGTTCCAGCGATCGTCGATGTCGTACTTGGCCGAGCCGAACAGTGCCCAGGCCTTGTTGGCCTGGTGCGACTTGATGAGGCTGGTCAGCACGCCGCCGGCCAGCGAGTTGTAGCTGTAGCTGTTGACCTGGTACTTCTCGTCGAAGTAGTACAGGCCCGCCTGCCAGCTCAGCGGCGCTGCCGTGGCCGACTCGACGCGGAACTCCTGCGTGAACTGCCGGTGGCCGGACGTGCCGTCGGCCGACTCCACCGGGAAGGGGATGATGCCGGGGCCGGATGGCGGCGCGAACGCCGCGCCGTAACCGCCGTCGATGTCGCCGCGGCTGAAGACGTGGACCGTTTCCAGTCCGGTGATCGAGTGCAGCACGAGGCCGTTGCCCAGGTTCCACCGCAGGCGCAGGTTGCTGCCGTAAGACTCCAGGTTCTGCCCGTTGCCGCCATCGAACTGCACCTGGCGCCAGCTGTAGTTCGGGCCGAGATCGCTGGTGCCGGGCTGGATGATGTTGGCGCGAAACAGCGACGCGCTGCCGCTCATCGTGCGGCCGTGCACGTTGAGCAGCGCACGGAAGTCGCGCGAAGGCTCGAACAGGTACTGCACGCGTGCCGCGCTGTCGTTGTAGCCGCCGTACTGCTTCGCCTGACCCGTGTGCGTGTTGTCCACCCAGTCGTCGCGGTGCTGATGGAGCATGGACACGCGCAGGGCATGGTCGTCGGCCAGCGGCACGTTCAGCGCGCTCTCGGCAGCCGCGGTGCCGTACGTCGCCTCCGTCAGGCTCACATAGCCGCCGAACTTCTTTTGCGGCGCTGCGGATTGGAACTTCACAACACCAGCCGGCGTGTTGCGCCCGAAGAGCGAGCCCTGCGGACCGCGCAACACCTCGATCCGATCGAGGTCGAACGCCGGAAACCCCTTCAGGATGGAGCTTTCCTGCACCACATCGTCATACACGAGCGACACGGGCTGCGACGAATTCTGGTGGAAGTCGACGTTGCCGTAGCCGCGAATGTAGAACCTGGGGAAGGCGCGGCCGAACGACGATTCGACGTTGAGGCTGGGTGTGCGGCCCTGCAGCATCTGCATGTCCTGACCGCCGGAGTTCATGGCATCGAGGACGTCGCCGCCGAGAGTGGTGGCCGACACGGGAACGTTCTTGATGTTCTCTTCACGCCGCTCGGCCGTGATGGTCACCGTCTGGAGCTGCTGTGGCGCGGACGCCGGGTTCGCCGGTGCGGGTGCCGTCGCCTGGGCCGCCGCGACCGTTGCGGTCGTCTGGAGGGCCGCGATGCAGAGGCATTGGATAGCCGGAGCGTACGAGATGCGGGCAATGGGCATGAAGTCTCCTTGGGAGGTGGCGGAAGCGGGAATCGCAAACTGGTACGGTCCACTAGAAAACAAACCAATCGTACCGGGTCCGCTCGATCGTTTGCAATAGGTACGTACCTCTTTGTGTGCCCAACGGACGACACCGTCGCCGGCTGCGAGGTGCTCGCGCCGCGACTTTTCTTCCGGCCGCCTGATGCGAGCCGCGAGGAACTTCAGACCTTCCTCGCCATCGCCTTGCAGGAGGCCGGACGCGAGAGCGAATGCCGCCGCCTGCTGCAAGCGCTCGCGACGCGCTCCGGCCCCGCCACGGGCCCGCGGCTGCTGGCGGCGTCGCTGCTCGCGGCGATGACGCAAGAGCTGCCGGCGCCCGCCGCGGCTCGCGGGTTGCACCCGTGCACCAAAGGGTGCAGCGCAGGGTAAAAGCGGCTATGTTCTCGTTGCCGGCAAACCCTACATCGAGCAGACGCTCGTCCCAAGACGATGACCGACATCCCGAACATCCGTGCCCACACCTTCGAAGGCGGCTGCGCCTTCGCTGACGGCGCGTACGTGCCGCTGTCCGAGGCGAAGATTTCGCTGTTCGACTGGGGCTTCACGCGCTCCGACGCGACCTACGATGTGGCGAGCACCTGGCAGGGCGCGTTCTTCCGGCTCGATGCGCACCTGGACCGCTTCTTCGCCAGCCTCGCGAAGATGCGCATGACGATCCCGTACAGCCGCGAGCAGGTGCGCGAGATCCTGCACGGCTGCGTGCGCGGCGGCGGGCTGCGCGACGCGTATGTCGCGATGGTCTGCACCCGCGGCGTGCCGCCGCGCGGCGCGCGCGACCCGCGGCTCGCGACCAATCGCTTCTATGCCTACGCGCTGCCCTACGTCTGGATCGCAACACGCGAGAAGCAGCAAGCGGGCCTGGACCTGCACATCAGCGAGCGCATCCGCATCGCGCCCGAGTCGGTCGACCCGACCGTCAAGAACTACCACTGGATCGACCTGGTGCAGTCGCTGTTCGATGCCTACGACCGCGGGCGCGACACGAGCTGCGTCGTCGACGCGCAGGGCAACATCGCCGAGGGGCCCGGCTTCAATGTCTTCATGGTGAAGGACGGCATCGTGCGCACCGCGCAGCGCGGCGTGCTCGAAGGCGTCTCGCGCCGCACCGCGATCGAGCTGTGCGAGCGGCTCGGCATCCCGGTCCACATCGGCGCGATGCCGGGCCCCGTGTTCCGCAACGCCGACGAGGTGTTCCTCACCTCCACCGGCGGCGGCATCCTGCCGATCGCGCGGCTCGACGGGCAGCCGCTGCCGCAGTTCCCCGGGCCGGTGACGACGCGTCTCGCCGACGCGTACTGGGCCATCCACGACGAGCCGGCGTATCGCGACCCGGTCAACTACGGCGATTGAACGCCGCGGCTCGCGCTCGCCGACAGGCGCGACGCTTTTGTGAACCCTTCTCTCGTCGGGGTTGACGCCTGGTGCGAGCGTCTCGGGAACAGAATGCCCAGCTTCCACGGCCACTCAAGGAAGCACGGACATGAGCACCATCACCACGAAGGACGGCGTCCAAATCTTCTACAAGGATTGGGGCAAGGGGCAGCCTATCGTCTTCTCGCACGGCTGGCCGCTGACGGCCGACGACTGGGATGCGCAGATGCTGTACTTCGTGCAGCGCGGCTACCGCGTGATCGCGCACGATCGCCGCGGCCACGGCCGCTCGACGCAGACCTGGGACGGCAACGACATGGACCACTACGCCGACGACCTCGCGGCGCTGACCGAGGCGCTGAACCTGCGCAACGCGATCCACGTCGGCCACTCGACCGGCGGCGGCGAGGTGGCGCACTACCTCGGTCGTCACGGCGGCAAGCGTGCTGCCGCGGCGGTGCTGATCGGCGCCGTGCCGCCGGTGATGGTGAAGAGCGCCTCGAACCCGGGCGGCCTGCCGATCGAAGTGTTCGACGGCATACGCGCCGGCGTGGCCGCCAACCGGGCCGAGTTCTATCGCGAGATCACGCTGCCGTTCTACGGCTACAACCGGCCCGGCGCGAAGATCTCCGAGGGCATACGCCAGCACTGGTGGCTGCAGGGCATGTCGGGCTCGATCAAGGCGCACTACGACTGCATCAAGGCCTTCTCCGAGACCGACTTCACCGAGGACCTGAAGAAGATCGCCGTGCCGACGCTGATCCTGCACGGCGACGACGACCAGATCGTGCCGATCGCCGACTCGGCGCTGCTCTCGGCCAAGCTCGTGAAGAACGCGCAGCTGAAGGTTTATCCGGGCCTGCCGCATGGGCTGTGCACGACGCATCCGGAGGTGGTCAACGAGGACCTGCTCGCGTTCTTCAAGACGGTGGGCTGACGGGCCAGCCTGTCGGCTTCGCGTGCCCTCGGCACGGGGATTGCATCGTGTTCGCAACCCCACTGCCGAGGAGCACTCGCTTGAGCCGCATCGCCGTCACCGAGAAGATCATCGCCACCAAAGTCGCGAAGGGCCTGAAATGGGCCGATATCGCGAAGCAGTTGTAGCCACCCGCGCTGACGGCGGCCTGCCTGGAAAACGCAATCCCGCCGCGGTCAACGCCCCCGGCTACAATGGCGCGTTCGCCCACTTCGTTTAAAGCGTGTGCCAAGGCGCGATGAATTTTTTCGTAGATGGCGA
>DATEFR010000838.1:0-8050 GCA_035280545.1 Burkholderiaceae bacterium
TCGCTCACGCTCGCCGATGTGCAGGCGGCGGCAACCCGCCTGCGCGGCGAGATCGTCGACACGCCGTGCGTCCCGTCGCGCACGCTGTCGGCGCTGGTCGGCTGCGACGTCTACCTGAAGTTCGAGAACCTGCAGTTCACCGCATCGTTCAAGGAGCGCGGCGCGCTGAACAAGATGGCGCAGCTGACCGCCGCCGAGCGTGCGAGCGGCGTGCTCGCGGTCTCGGCCGGCAACCATGCGCAAGGCGTTGCGTATCACGCGCAGCGCATGGGCATCCCGGCGACGATCGTGATGCCGCGTTTCGCGCCCGCGGTGAAGGTCGAGCGCACACGCGGCTTCGGCGCGATCGTCGTGCTCGAAGGCGACACCTTCGACGACGCGCGCGCCCACGGCCTCGCGCTCGCGCGCGAGCGCGGGCTGACCGTCGTGCACCCGTACGACGACCTCGCGGTGATGGCCGGGCAGGGCACGCTCGCGCTGGAGATGCTCGCGCAGGCGCCGACCATCGACACGCTGGTCGTCGCGATCGGCGGCGGCGGGCTGATCTCGGGTGTCGCGACCGCGGCGCGTGCGCTGCGGCCCGAGCTCCAGATCGTCGGCGTGCAGACCGAGCGCTTCCCGGCCGCCTGGAACGCGATGCATGCGGCCGAGCATCCGTGCGGACAGGCGACCATCGCCGACGGCATTGCGGTCAAGTCGCTGGGCGCGCTGACCTTGCCGCTGATCCGCGAGCGGGTCGACGATGTGCTGCTGGTCGGCGAGGACGACATCGAGCAGGCGATCCTCGCCCTGCTCGAGATCGAGAAGACGGTGGTCGAAGGCGCGGGCGGCGTCGGCCTCGCGGCCCTGATGAAGCACCGCGAGCGCTTCGCCGGCCGGACGGTCGGGCTGATCTTGACCGGCGGCAACATCGAGCCGCTGGTGCTGGCCGAGATCATCCAGCGCGGCATGGTCAAGTCGGGCCGGCTCGCGCGGCTGCGCCTGGACATCCGCGACGTGCCGGGCGCGCTCGCCAACGTCGCGACCCTGCTCGGCAAGCTGGGTGCGAACATCGACGAGGTGCAGCACCAGCGTGCGTTCACGTCGCTGTCGGTCGAGCGGGCGCAGATCGAGGTCGTCGTGCAGACCCGCGGGGTCGCGCACATCGAGCAGATCCTCGAGGCGATGCGCGCCGAGGGTTACAAAGCCGAACGCGTCGGCTGAGGCCGGCGCCGGGGGCCATGTGGGTGCTGGCTAAAATTCGCGCAGTTACGGCGCGGTTTCATCCAGGCGCCTCTTTGCAGTATTCCTTCTCTTCATCCTTCATCCGAGGACTCTGCCCATGCCACTCGTCTCGATGCGCCAACTGCTGGACCACGCCGCCGAAAACGGCTACGGCATCCCCGCGTTCAACGTCAACAACCTCGAGCAGGTGCAGGCCGTGATGAGCGCGGCCGACGAGGTCGGCGCGCCGGTGATCCTGCAAGCCAGTGCCGGCGCGCGCAAGTACGCCGGCGAGCCGTTCATCAAGCACCTGATCCAGGCCGCGGTCGAGGCCTGGCCGAACATCCCGCTGGTGATGCACCAGGATCACGGCCAGAGCCCCGATGTCTGCAAAGGCGCGATCGGCCTGGGCTTCAGCTCGGTGATGATGGACGGATCGCTGCAGGCCGACGGCAAGACGATCGCGAGCTACGACTACAACGTCGACGTGACCAAGAAGGTCGTCGACATGGCGCATGCGCTGGGCGTCACGGTCGAAGGCGAGCTCGGCTGCCTAGGCTCGCTCGAGACGATGAAGGGCGACAAGGAGGACGGCCACGGCACCGACGCGACGATGACGATAGACCAGCTGCTCACCGACCCCGAGCAGGCCGCCGATTTCGTCAAGCGCACGCAGCTGGACGCACTCGCGATCGCGATCGGCACCAGCCACGGCGCCTACAAGTTCACCCGCAAGCCGACCGGCGACATCCTCGCGATCGGCCGGATCAAGGAGATCCACCGCCGCATCCCGAACACGCACCTCGTGATGCACGGCTCGTCCAGCGTGCCGCAGGACTTGCTCGCGCAGATCCGCCAGTACGGCGGCAACATGAAGGAGACCTACGGCGTGCCGGTCGAGGAGATCCAGGAGGCGATCAAGCACGGCGTGCGCAAGATCAACATCGACACCGACGTGCGCCTGGCGATGACCGGTGCGATCCGCAAGTTCATGGCCGAGAACCCCGAGAAGTTCGACCCGCGCGACTACCTTAAGCCGGCGCGCGAAGCGGCCAAGCAGATCTGCCGCCAGCGGTATGTCGAGTTCGGCTGCTCGGGCCAGGCCGCGAAGATCAAGTCGCAGTCGCTGACGCAGGTGGCGCAGCGTTATGCGAAGGGCGAATTGGCGCAGACCGTGGTCTGAGTTCGCCTCCGTCCCTCGCATCGCGAACCCCGCTGCGGCGGGGTTTTGTTTTGGGTGGTGGGTGACCCTGCGCGGGCAATGCAAACAATGGTTGCGACTGCTCGAATGCGTGTGTTACGGGCAGTCACACTCATGCATCATGCGCGCGCAGTCCGGTGTGCCGCGAGGGGCTCTCTACAATTTCACGACCTCTTCCGCTCCTCCATGCATTCCGGCGTGTCGACTCCCGACACGAAATCATCATGACGAACTCCTCCTCCACGCCGTCGTTCGCGTCTTCCGCGCCGCTGCTCGAAAGCAGCTTGCACTCGCTGCCGCTGCTGGCGCGCGGCAAGGTTCGCGACAACTATGCGGTCGGCGCCGACCGGCTGTTGATGGTGGCGAGCGACCGGCTCAGTGCGTTCGACGTCGTGATGGGCCAGCCCATCCCCGGCAAGGGCGAGTTGCTGACGCGCATGGCGATGTTCTGGTTCGCGCATCTCGAAGGCATCGTCCCGAACCACCTGACCGGGGACGATCCGGCCAGTGTCGTCGCCGCCGACGAGCGCGAGCAGGTCCGCGGCCGTTCGATGCTGGTCAAGCGGCTGAAGCCGCTGCCGATCGAGGCGGTGGTGCGCGGCTATCTCGCCGGCAGCGGCTGGAAGGAATACCAGGAGAGCGGCACCGTCTGCGGCGTCGCGCTGCCGCCGGGGCTGAAGAATGCGTCGAAGCTGCCCGAGCCCATCTTCACGCCGGCGACCAAGGCCGAGGCCGGCGACCACGACGAGAACATCTCGTTCGAGCGCGTCAGGGAGATCATCGGTGCCGATCTCGCCGCGAAGGTGCGCGACATCGCGATCCAGCTCTACAGCCGCGCCGCGGCGCTGGCGTTGGCCAAGGGCATCATCATCGCCGACACCAAGTTCGAGTTCGGCCTGACGGCCGACGGCACGCTGACGCTGATGGACGAGGTGCTGACGCCGGACTCGTCGCGCTTCTGGCCGGTCGAGGGGTATGCCGAGGGCATCAACCCGCCGAGCTACGACAAGCAGTTCGTGCGCGATTGGCTCGAGCAGGCGCGCGTCGACGGCCAGCCCTGGAACAAGAAGGCGCCCGCCCCGGCGCTGCCGGGCGACGTGATCGCGAAGACCGCCGAGAAATACCAGGAAGCGCTGCGACGATTGACCACATGAAGACCGCCGACTCGAAGCTGCTCGCGCGGCTGGATGCCGCACTGGCGGCGACCCGCGATCCGATCCGCATGGCCTGCCTGCGAGCGGAACGAGCCGGCTACCGCGCCCGTCAGGGCCGTTTCGACCGCGCCCGCAAGGAGCTCGATGCGCTGCGTCTGGAGTTCGCGCTGCGGCCGCACCCGGAGGTCAGCGTCTGGTTGTGCCTGCTCGAAGGCTGGCTCGCGTACTACGGCAGCCTGGACGAGTCGGCGCGCGGCTGGATGAAGCGCGCGTATGCGCTGAGCGCGGCTACCGACCTGCGCCGGGTCCGCGCGCTGAGTGCGGCCTGGTTGGCGCTGACCGACTATGCGGCCGACGACGCGGCCGAGATGGTCAAGCATCTGGAAGAGGCCTTGCACACTGCCGCGCTCGACGATCACGATGCGCGCGCCCGTGCCTGCCTGGTGGCCGCGACCGCGTTCGACTTCGTCGAGTCCAAGGCCGACGCCCAGAAGTGGTACACGAGCGCGCGCGAGCACGCTCGCGCGATCGGCGACGAGCAGATGCTCAGCGCGATCAACTACAACATCGCGTCGCAGGGCGCGTTGCAGGCGCTGCAGGCCGCCGTGTTCGACGGCGCCGAGGCGGGGGCCGTTGCGCGCCGTGCGCTGACCGCGGCCGAGGCCACCGTCAACTACGACGGCTGGATCGGCACCGAGTCGCTGAACGCGCTGACGCCGATCACGATGGCGGTCCTGTGGTCGCTGCTCGGCGACCATGCGAAGGCACTGAGCCTGTACGAAACGCATGGGCAGGCGGCGCGCGATCAGGGCCTGGAATTCCTGTCGGCGGTGTTTCTGGCCGACATCGCCTGGTGTCGCTGGCATGCCGGTGCACGCGAGGCGGTCGCGGCCGATCTCGAGGCGGCGCGTGGCCGGCTGGGCGAGGCGCGGCATGCCGACGATCGCGCGGTCGCGCATGGCCGCATGGGGCAGGTGTGCGAGCTGCTGGGGCGCGCCGATGAAGCCCGCGAGCATCGTGCCCAGGCCGATGCGGCCTGGGCGCAGCACCGCGCGTTCCAGCGGCGCATCGCCGGCATGCTGGCGGCCGCGCCGACGTTGTCGACGGCGTCGCACGCCTGACTGTCGCCCACGGAGGCACGGCGGGGGCCGCGCCCGTGCCGCAGGTCGCTCAGAACAGCGCCATGCTGAGCTTGCGCCGATACTTGTCGACGACCGGATCGGCCGGCGCGACGTTGACCTTCGCCGCCACCTCCAGCGCACCCTTCGCCGCCGTGGCGTCGCCCTTGGCGGCAGGCGCTGCGCGCACCGTCATCAGCTCGAGGATCGCGACATAGGTCTTGCGCGCGACCTCGTCCTGCCAGCCCTTGTCGCGCATGACGATCTCGAGCAGCTCGTCGAGCGCCTCGGTGAAGCGCTGCGCGGCGAAGTGCGTCTGCGCGAGCTCGAGGCGCGCGTCGAAATCGCGCTTGTTCGCGGCGATCGCCGCGGCGAGCTGCTCGGCGGAGCGTGCCTGGGCCGCCGCATCGATCGCGTCTATCCAGCGCCCGCAGGAGGCCAGCCGCGCGTCGAGCAGCATCTTGCCCGCGACCGGTTCATAGGCGCGCCGCGCCTCGTCGACGCGGCCGGCGACGAGCAGCGCGCGCAGGTAGTCGTAGCGCGCGGCGTCGTTGCCCGGGTTGATCGCGACCGCTTCCTGCAGCCGCTCGAGCGCGCGTTCGGTGTCGCCGCCGGCGAGCAGCGCCGAAGCTTCCTCGATCTCTTCTTCGGCCGCGGCTTCGGCGGCGCTGGGCACATGCTTGTCGAGGAACTTGCGGATCTCGGCTTCGGGCAGCGCGCCGACAAAACCGTCGACCGGCTGGCCGCCCTTGAACAGCACGCAGAACGGAATGCTGCGCACGCCGAACATCTGCGAGAGCTGGCCGGCGATCTCGGGCTGCTCGTCGGAATTCAGCTTGGCGAGCTTGAAGCGCCCGGCGTAGGCGAGCTCGAGCTTCTCGAGCACCGGGCCCAGCGCCTTGCACGGCCCGCACCACGGGGCCCAGATGTCCAGCAGCACCGGCTGCTCCTGGGACGCATTGATCAGATCGGCTTCGAAGTTCTGCAGCGAGATGTCGAGCATGGCGGATGGGGCTTTCTGAAACGTCCGGCGCACACGGGCGCATCGAAGGAGATGACGCCGCGGCGCCTACAATTCAAGGTTGATCGATACGCGACCGCGATTGAGCGAACCAACGATGAACAGCGCCGCTGCGGTGGTGGGCGTGGTGATGGGGTCCAGCAGCGACTGGGAGACCCTGCGCGCAGCCACCGAGATTCTCGCCGAGTTCGGCGTTGCCCATGAAGCCCGGGTCGTCTCGGCTCACCGCATGCCGGACGACATGTTCGCCTACGCCGAGGGCGCCGCGGCGCGCGGCCTGAAGGCCATCATCGCCGGCGCCGGCGGCGCCGCGCACCTGCCCGGCATGCTGGCCGCGAAGACCACCGTGCCGGTGCTGGGCGTGCCGGTCGCGAGCCGGCATCTGCAGGGCGTCGATTCGCTGCATTCGATCGTGCAGATGCCCAAGGGCATCCCGGTCGCGACGTTTGCGATCGGCACCGCCGGTGCGGCGAACGCGGCGCTGTTCGCGGTGGCGATGCTGGCCAACGACGATGCGGCGCTGCGCGCGAAGCTCGACGCGTACCGCGCGCGGCAGACGGCGGTGGCTCGCGCGATGTCGGCTGATCTGAAATGAGGCCCATGCTGCTTCACCGCAGAGACGCAGAGAGCGCAGAGTTGCGCAGAGAAAGCAGCATGCCTCTGCGAATCTCTGCGCCTCTGCGGTGAAAACCATGACGTTCATCGCGCCCGGCGCGACGCTCGGCGTGATGGGCGGCGGCCAGCTCGGCCGCATGTTCGTGCATGCCGCGCAGCAGATGGGCTATGCGACCGCGGTGCTCGATGCCGACACCGCGAGCCCGGCCGGGCTGATCGCGCACCAGCACATTTGCGCCGACTACACCGATCCGACGGGGCTCGCGCAGCTCGCGCAGGTGAGCGCCGCCATCACGACCGAGTTCGAGAACGTGCCGGCCGAAGCGCTTGCGCGGCTCGCCGCGCAGCGCCCCGTTGCGCCGGCCGCGGCCGCGGTCGCGGTGTGCCAGGACCGCGCCGCCGAGAAGGCGCATTTCGTGCGCAGCGCGGTGGCCTGCGCACCGCATGCGCTGATCGCGTCCGACGCCGATCTCGAACGGGTCGATGCCGCGCTGCTGCCCGGCATCCTGAAGACCAACCGTCTCGGCTACGACGGCAAGGGGCAGGCGCGTGTCGCAACGCGCGCCGAGCTCGCCGAGGCCTGGGCCGCCATGAAGCGCGTGCCCTGCCTGCTCGAGAAGCGCCTGCCGCTCGCGCGCGAGCTCAGCGTGATCGTGGCGCGCGGCGCGGATGGCGAGATCGTGCACTTCCCGGCGCAGCAGAACCTGCATCGCGACGGCATCCTCGCGGTCACGCAGGTGCCGGCACCCGACATCGACCCGGCCACCGAGCAACGCGCGATCGACTCGGCGCGCCAGATCGCGGCGGCGTTCGGGTATGTCGGCGTGTTGTGCGTCGAGTTCTTCGTGCTGCAGGACGGTTCGCTGGTCGCGAACGAAATGGCGCCGCGCCCGCACAACTCGGGCCACTACAGCCTGGACGCCTGCGACGTCTCCCAGTTCGAGCTGCAGGTGCGCACGCTGGCCGGCGCGCCGCTCGTGATGCCGCGCCTGCACTCGCCGTGTGTGATGCTGAACCTGCTCGGCGACCTGTGGTGGCGCAGCGGGCGCGAGGTCGAGCCGGACTGGGCCGCGGCGCTCGCGCAACCGGGCGTGCACCTGCACCTGTACGGCAAGACGAGTGCGCGGCCCGGGCGCAAGATGGGCCACCTGACGGTGACCGCTGCGAGCGCGGCGCAGGCGAATGCGGTGGCGCTCGAGGTCGCGGCGCGGCTCGGGATCGCGGCGTGGTGAGCCTCCTCGCCTGCCTGCCGCTTCGACGATCGCCCGACTGAAGACGACCCCATGCTGCTGGACGGCCAGGATCCCGCTGCGATCGCCCGCGCTGCCGCGCTGCTGGCCGACGGCGAGCTCGTCGCATTCGCGACCGAGACCGTCTACGGCCTCGGAGCCCGCGCCGATGACGATGCGGCGGTCGCGAAGATCTTCGTCGCAAAGGGCCGGCCGCAGGATCATCCGCTGATCGTGCACGTGTCCGACGCCGAGGACGCCGCCGCGTTCGCCGACGCCTTGAGTCCGCTCGCGCGGCGCCTGGTCGCGGCGTTCTGGCCGGGCCCGTTGACGATCATCGTGCCGCGCCGTGCCGGCGTCGGCGCGGCGGCGGCCGGCGGGCAATCGACGATAGGTTTGCGCTGCCCCAGCCACCCGGTCGCGCGTGCGCTGCTGCTGGCCGCGCGCGGGCACGGCGTGCCCGGTGTCGCGGCACCCAGCGCGAACCGCTTCGGCCGGATCAGCCCGAC
>DATEFR010000839.1:0-5075 GCA_035280545.1 Burkholderiaceae bacterium
GTCGCCGCCGCGACCACGGGGATCAGCGTCGTGGCGCCGCCCGCCAGGCGCGCAGCGGGCTGGGCCTCGGGCGGTGCTTCGAGCAGCGCGACCATCGGGCTCTTCAGCGTGCGCGCATACGCGAGGATCGACTGGCTGGCGTCGAACGGCAGGCGCTGCCGCGGGCTCGCGCCGTGGGCGAGCAGGTAGCCGACCATCTGCCCCTGCGTGGCCGGATCGGCCAGGAAATTCGGCACCAGCACCCGGGCGAGCGGCAGCCACGGCTGACGGTTGCCCTGGGTGGGCGGCACCGAACGCGCGAGCTCGGGGGCGCGCGCCAACCACCAGTCCAGCGCCGCCCATTGGCTGGTGCGCAGTGCTTCCTCGAAGCCGGGGCGCAATTGGCCGTCGTAGGCGCCCAGGCCGGCACGCGCGGTGTGGCCTTCGGCCTCGAGCCGGCGTGCGAACGGCGTGTCCAGCATGTCCGGGTGCAGCGCGCCGAACACGCCGAAGCCGAGCAGGTCGGGGTTCAGCGCCCCGGCGGCGTCCCAGGCGGCCAGCACGCGGTCCAGCCCGGCGCGACGCGCGTTCGGGCAGCTCAGCATGCGCACGACGTCATGCCGCACCGCACGGGCATCGGCTTCGGCGAGCCAGCTCAGCGAGCGCAGCACCGGTGCCGACGCCTTCTCGAAATCCGGGCAGGCGTCAGCCTGCGCCAGCCCGATCAGCGGCGAATCGGCGCAAGCTTCCGGTTGTGCGCCCTTGTCGAGCAGTTCGGGCAGCACCGGCCAGAAGCGCGGCTCGCGCACCGCGACGGCCAGCGGGCAGACCTGCAGGCCGCTCTTCGCGATGTCCTTCGCGTCCAGGCTGCCGGCTTCGAAGGCGCCACAGCGCGCATTGAGCGCCCGCTGCACGCTGTTGAGCTTGTGACACGACACCGGGTCGCCCTCGGTGATCTTGTCGTGCATGTGTTTGACGATCGCCCACGGCACGCTGGTGTCGGTCGCGACGCCGGCAGCGCCGACCAGCAGCGCGGGAGCCGAGCAGCCGGCCAGCAGCGCCGGCGCAACGATCGCGATCAGGCAGACCGCATGTTGGAGGAGTCTGGTCACGATGCGCGGGTGGAGGGTGGCGGTGGTCAGCCATCCGGGCGCAAGAACCAAGCCCAACGGTCAAACCACGGCGACGACCACCCGCCGCGCCCTCGATGTGAGCGCCTGCTCGTTCGAATCGGGACGTGCGACGTCGAAATCCTCGCGCCTCGGGCCGGCGGCCGCGATGCGACCAAATCTGTTGCACGAACCGTTCGTGACGACAGATTTGTCCGTGTTGTTGCGATTCGTTTCCGACGCGTCGGCTCAGAAGGTGTGAATGAATCCGGCGTGTCCGAGCGGGCCGCCCAAATGCGCCCAATCAAGGCGCAAAGCGCAGCCGTAGCTCGGGCTACGGCGAGCATTTGCAACGCCGAGTGGGCGCATTTGGGCGGCACGAGCGGGCATGTCGGATTCGTTCACACCTTCTCAGGTCACCGGCGCCGGATTGAACAGCACGAGCGCGTTCGCGAGCTTCCACTGCTCGGCCCAGGTTTTCTTGCGGCCGCTCGCGACATCGAGCATCAGGTGGAACAGCTCCCAGCCGACCTCTTCGATGGTCGCGTCGCCGTCGGCGATGCGGCCGGCGTTGACGTCCATCAGGTCGTGCCAGCGGCGCGCCAGGTCGCTGCGCGTCGCGACCTTGATCACCGGGCACTCGGCCAGGCCGTACGGCGTGCCGCGGCCGGTCGTGAAGACGTGCAGGTTCATGCCGGCCGCGAGCTGCAAGGTGCCGCAGATGAAGTCGCTCGCCGGCGTCGCGGCATAGGTCAGGCCTTTGCTGCGCAGCTTCTCGCCCGGGGACAGCACGCCCGAGATCGGGGCGCTGCCGCTCTTGACGATAGAGCCCATCGCCTTCTCGACGATGTTGGACAACCCGCCCTTCTTGTTGCCCGGCGTCGTGTTCGCGCTGCGGTCGACGCTGCCGCGCGCGAGGTACGCGTCGTACCAGGCCATCTCGTCGATCATGCGGTCCGCGACCTCGGGCGTGGTCGCGCGCGACGTGAGCTGGGCGATGCCGTCGCGCACCTCGGTGGTCTCGCTGAACATCACGCTCGCGCCGGCACGCACCAGCAGATCGGTGCAGAAGCCGACCGCCGGGTTCGCGGTGACGCCGGAGAACGCATCGCTGCCCCCGCACTGCACGCCGACGACCAGCTCGCTGGCCGGCACCGTCTCGCGCCGCCGCGTGTTCAAGCGCTCCAGGTGCTCCTCGGCCTGGCGCAGGATAGCGTCGATCATCGAGAGGAAGCCGACGTGCGCATCGTCCTGCAGGCAGACGACGTCGAGCTCGGTCTCGGCGCTCGCGCCGACGTCGGCGACGTTGCGCTCGTCGACCAGCGGGATCGTGCCGGGCGGCAGCAGCCGCTCGGGCTGCAGCTTCTCGCAGCCCAGGCTGATCACCATGACCTCGCCGCCGAAGTTCGGGTTCAGGCTGATGTTGCGCAGCGTGCGGATCGGCACGACCGCATCGGGCGCATCGATCGCGACGCCGCAGCCGTAGGTGTGTTCCAGGGCGACCACGTCGTCGACGTTCGGGTACTTCGGCAGCAGCTCGGCCTTGATGCGCTGCACCGCGAACTCGGTGACACCGGCGACGCACTGCACGGTCTGCGTGATCGCGAGGATGTTGCGCGTGCCGACCGAGCCGTCCGGGTTGCGGTAGCCCTCGAAGGTGTAGCCGGCCAGCGGCGGCATGGGCGCACGCTGCGCGGTCGCTTTCGGCAGGCCGTCCAGGCCCCGCGCGTCGGGCATCTTCAGCAGCCGCTCGTGGACCCAGCTGCCGGCCGCGATGTCCTTCAGCGCGTGACCGATCACGACGTCGTAGCGACGCACCGGCGCGTCGGCCGCGATGTCGACGAGCGCGACCTTGTGGCCCTGCGGGACGTGCTCGCGCAAGGTCAGGCCGTCGGGGAAGGCGGTGCCGGCCGGCAGGCCGCCGTCGTTGGCGACGATCGCGACGTTGTCGCGGTCGTGCATCTTGATGGTGAGTGGGGGTTTGGTCGTGCTCATGGCAAGAGAGGTGGCAGCTCGTTGGCCCTCACCCTAGCCCTCTCCCAGAGGGAGAGGGAATGCAACTCCCTCTCCCCTCTGGGGAGAGGGATGGGGTGAGGGGCCCCGCGTACCTCGGTTCTCACACCTTCACATTCCCATCCTTCACGATCTTCGCCCACTTGACCAGCTCCGCCTTCTGGAACTCGGCCAGCTGTGCCGGCGTCATCGGCGCGTTCTCGACGCCCATCGTGTACAGCCGCGCGGCCACGTCGGTCTGCGCGACGATCTTGGTCAGCTCGTCGTTCATGCGCTTGACGATCGCGGGCGGCGTGCCCGCCGGCGCGAAGATCGCCTGCCACGAGGCGACGTCGAAGCCCTTGAGCCCCGCTTCGGCCATTGTCGGCACGTCGGGCATGACCTTGCTGCGCTTGGCCGTGGTGACCGCCAGCGCGCGCACCTTGCCGGCGGCGATCTGCGGCAGCGCGACCAGCGCGGTGTCGATGCTCAAGGGGATCTGCCCGGCGATCAGGTCCTGCATCGACGGGCCGCTGCCCTTGTACGGCACGTGGATCAGGTCGATGCCGGCATCGAGCTTGAACTTCTCGCCGGCCAGATGCTGCGAGCTGCCCGCACCCGGCGTGCCGAAGCCCAGCGTGCCGGGCTTGGCCTTCGCGGCGGCGATCACGTCCTTCACGCTCCTGAACGGCTGCTGCGCGCCGCACAGCAGCACGTTCGCGATGTTGCCGACGAAGAAGGTCGGCGCGAAATCCTTGGCCGCGTCGTACGGCATCTTCGGCTGCAGCACCGGGTTGATCGCGTGCGACGAGATCGTCCCAAGCAGGAAGGTGTAGCCGTCGGGCGGCGCCTTCGCGACCGCGTCGGAGCCGATCACGCCGCCGGCGCCGCCCTTGTTGTCGACGACGATGGTCTGCTTGAGCACGCCGGTGAGCTTCTCGCCGAGCAGGCGCGCGAGCGCATCGGAGGTGCCGCCGGCCGCGAACGGCACGATCATGCGGATCGGCTTGTTGGGCCAGGCGTCCTCGGCGCGCGCCGGCAGCGACCACCACGTGGGCAAGGTGGCGGCGGCCGCGGCCTGGGTCAGCAAGCGGCGACGTGTGGTCATCGTGGAACTCCTCGAAATCCAGGGGAAGGGCGGCGGGCCGCAGTTGATCAGGGCAGGTCGACGATCTCGACCCAGTTCGGGTTCTTGCCCAGCGGCGTGCGGCCCAGCGGCTTCAGCGCGCCGCTGGTCGCATCGATCGCGTAGACGGTCACGCCATGCGAATCCTGCCCGGCCGCGATCAGGTAGCGGCCCGCCGGGTCGATCGCGAAGCCGCGCGGCGTCTTCTCGGTCGGCTCGTGGCCGACCAGCGCGAGCTGGCCGCTCGCGGCATCGACCTTGTAGATCGCGAGCGTGCTCGAGCGGCGCTCGGACGCGTAGAGGAAACGGCCATCCGGCGTCAGATGCAGATCGGCGGCCCACGGTGCGCCGCCGTTGAAGCCGCCCGGCAGCGCGCTGAGGCGCTGCGCCTCGCGCAAGGTGCCGCGCGCCGCGTCCCAGTCGTAGACGATCAGCGATGCGTCGAGCTCGCCGAGCAGGTAGGCGTGGCGCTGCGCCGCGTCCCAGATGAAGTGGCGCGGGCCCATCTTGGCCGGTGCGTTGACCAGCGCCGGCTCGTTCGGCGCGAGCTTGCCGGTGGCGGCATCGAAGCGCCAGACCGAGACGTTGTCGCCGCCCAGGCTGGTCGCGAGCACGTAGCGATTCGCTGCATCGGCGTGGATCGCGTGCGCGTTCGGCGCGGTCGCGAGCAGCTGCTGCACCGCGCCGACGTTGCCGTCCTGGCCGATCGCGTTGACGGTGATCTTGTGCCCGCCGTACGACGCGGCGAACAGCCAGCGGCCGGTGCGGTCGACATCGATGTTGGCCATGCTGTCGGCCAGCGCCGCTTCGCCGCGCTTGTTCAGCTTGCCGCTGGCCGGATCGATCGCGAACGTGACGACGCGAAACGG
>DATEFR010000840.1:0-13571 GCA_035280545.1 Burkholderiaceae bacterium
CTGGGTGTGCGTTTCGGCCTCGAGCACGCCGGCGAACGGCTGAGCCGGATCGACCGCCTGCTCGAGGCCGGGCT
This sequence comes from Burkholderiaceae bacterium, assembly GCA_035280545.1. GTDB lineage: Bacteria > Pseudomonadota > Gammaproteobacteria > Burkholderiales > Burkholderiaceae_C > DATCSE01. The sequence goes on from DATEFR010000840.1 coordinate 75, forward strand.
GGACTACGTCAAACTCGATGCGGCCGTCGTGCGCGACACCGGCAGCGACCGCCGCCGTGCCGACTTCGTGGCCGGCCTGGCGACCATGCTGCACAGCCTGTCGCTGCAGGTGATCGCCGAAGGCGTGGCCAGCGAGGCCGACGCGCAGGCCTTGTGGGCTTGCGGCGTCGACGGCATCACCGGACCGTGGGTGCGGATGGCGCCGTCGGCGGCGTGAGCCGCGTCAGCGGCTCACGTCAGTGGCTCATTGAGCCACGGGGTCAATGCTCGACGACGAGCTTGTTGCGCGTCAGCAGGTCGTTGATGATCTGCGCATCGGTACCGGGCGTCGTCAGGTTCACGCCGGTGATCGTGATGGTCTGGTCGGTCGCGGTCGCGTAGTTGCTGCCGTTGAACGCGCCGCTGCTGCTGATCGAGATGATCGTGTTGCCGCCGCTGCTCGTGAAGTGCAGGTAGTTCGCGAGATTGCCCGCGTCGCTGTGCTCGCCGACCAGCAGGTCGCGCAGGTCGAGCTTGTCGCCGCTGGAGCTGTTGTCGAAGTCGTTGATCGTGTCCGCAGCCGGTGAGGCGGTCGTGCCTTGATCGGCCAGCGACCACTTGAACACGTCGGCTCCGTTGCCGCCGGTCAGCGTGTCGTTGCCCTTGCCGCCGATCAGCACGTCATTGCCGTTGCCGCCGCTCAGCGAGTCGTTGCCGAGACCGCCCTCGACCATGTCGTTGCCGTTGTTGCCGTTCAGCGTGTCGTTGCCGTCCAGGCCGACCACGTGGTCGTTGCCGCCGTTGCCGCTCAGGTTGTCGGCGCCTATCGTGCCGGTGTCCGCTGTCGCCAGCGTCGGCACGAAAGTCACCGGCAGGTCGCTGTGCGTGACGGCGGTCTGGCCGGTCGCGATCTCGGTCGCGGTCGCGGTGATCGTCAAGGGCACCGTGCCGATGTAGTCGGTCGGCGGCGTCAGCGTCAGGTGGGCGAGATCCCAGTTCGATCCGCCGGTCGCCGACGACGGATCGTCTTCGTTGTAGATCGTCGCGCTGGTGTGGCCGGCCGTCGCGGTGAAGGTGTGCGTTCCGTCGCTCAGCGTGGCGCCGACCGGGATCGAGTCGATCGCGAGCGTGTGCCGTTCGGAGTTGTCGGCCGTGTCGCCGAAAGTCGCGGCGCCGACCAGCGATGCGAGCTTCGCGGTCGTGTTGATCGCGGCATCGCCGATGGTCTTGACGCTGATGTTGTCGACGATCGCCCCGAGCGTGCCGGTCGTGTCGGCGGCGCGGAACGTCAGCGTGTTGGCACCGGCCAGGCTGGTCACCTGCAGGTCGGCCTGGCTCCAACTCGTGCTGCCCGGGTCGTAGGTGCCGATGACGGAGCCGTTCCACTCCACCGTGAACTTCTGCGTGGTCGCATCGGAACCGCTGGTGGCGCTGACGGTGCGGTGGATCGTGTCGAAGTCGATCTCGACCACCTGGCCGGCGCTCGCGAAGTTGACCGTCGAGCTGAACACGTTGGTGCCCGAGCCGTAGCTCTCGAGCTCCATCACGACGTTGGTGCTGGGCGTCAGGCTCGTGTGCGGGTTCTGCACCGTGCTGTACGCGGATTGGGCCGGGTCGCTGCCCACGCCGGCCTCGATGGCGCGGCTGCCGGTCCAGCTCATCGAGCCGGAGGTGACGTTGCGGTCCTGCCAGTCCTCGGTGTAGCTGCTCCAGTTGCTGCCGGCGACGCTGGTCAATGTGGGAACGTCGACGACCGGCGCGACCGTGATCGCGACCGTGCTGGTGCTGCTCAGCGTGCCGTCGGAGGTCTGGACCGTCAGCGTCGCGCTGCCGCTGTAGTCGGCGGCCGGCTTGTAGCTGATCGCGGCGATCGCCGTGTTGATCTGCGCGGCAGTACCGCTGAGCGTGACGCTGCCGCTGCCGTTGCCGGTGATCGTCGCGCCGGTGCCGGTCAGCACCGACAGCGTGCCGCTGCCGACGGACAACGTCGTGTTCAGGCTGGTGCTGTCGATGTCGGCGACGCTGATGCCCGCGATGACCTGGGTCGTGTCTTCGTTGGTGGTCTGCGCGCCCGGCACAGTGTTGACCGGTGCGTCGTCCGTGGGGGTGACGGAGATCGTCGAGACCGCGACGTTGCTGTTGCCGCTGCCGTCGTTGACCGTGATCTGGATCGTCCGCGCGACGGCGCTGAGGTTGTCGAGGCCGTTCGAGAAGGTGACGGTTTGCAGCGCGGCCTGATAGTCAGCCAGCGACGCGTCGCCAGCCAGCGTCAGCGTACCGGTCGTCGGGTCGTACACCTCGGCCGTGATGCCCCACGGCATTGCCCCGGCACTGAGCACATCGCCCGGCTGGACGTTGCCGATGTGCACGGTCGCGCTATGCAGCACGGTCGAGTCGACGTCCTGGATCGTCAGGTCGCTGTCGACGACCTTGACGCCCGCGCCGTTCTCGACAAACGTGCCGGCGTAGCCGGTACCCGAAGCGGTCGAGTTGTTGCCGTCCAGATCCAACACCGGTGCGTCATTGACCGGCACCACATGAATCGTGGTCGTCGCGATGTTGCTGTCGGCCGCACCGTCGTTGACCACGATGGTCACGAGGCGGTCGACCGCACCCGATGGCGTTTCGCTGGTGTTGTCGAACTGGATCGCCTTGATCGCGCTCTGATAGTCGGACAGCGACGCCGTGCCGCTGAGCGTGATTTGTGTGCCGGTGGCGTTGACCGTTGCCGCGACACCCGCGGGCAGCGCACCGAGCGCGAGCACGTCTCCGGCTTGCGGATTGGTCAGCGTGATCGTCGCGCTCTGCAGCGTCGGGCTGTCGACGTCCTGGATCCGTACATCGTCGTCGCCGATCGCCACGGGCGTGCCTTCGACATAGATCGTCGCGTAGTCGTTCTGGTGGGTTGCCGAATCACCGTCGACGACGGCCACGCTGCCGGTGATGTTGTCGATGCGCAGGCCCGTCGGGCCGGAGGTCGCCGGCGAGCCGGCGTCGCGGTTGTCGACGACGAAGGTGATCGTGTTGACGCCGCTGGTGAACGCGGCGCTGAGGCCATCGAGCTCGACATGCGTGTATTCGCGGTATTGCACGTTCGAGGCGATGCCGGTCGAAACGCCGTTCACGAGGATGTCGCGCAGCGCGTTGTCGGTTGCGATGTCGAACGCGATGTGCACCGAGTTCGGATTGGCGCCGGCCTGCAGCGTGAAGGTGGTCTGGTACCCGTAGGTGCCGGTCGGCTCGTTGCCCGTGTTGCCGATCCAGGTCGAGTCTGCATCGTTGGCAATCCATGCCCACGACAGCGAGGTGGCGGTGGCGGCCAGCGTGCTGCCGCTGGGCGCCGAGACGACGGTGTAGTGCGAGTCGAGGGTGCCGTCGCTGAGCGCGGAGCCGTCCGCGGCCTGACCGGTGTTGAACAGACCGGTGATGGGTTGCACCGCGACCGTGTTGTGCGAGTAGTTGGCGTCCAGGCTCAGCACCGGCGCGTCGTTGACCGGCGTGACATTCAGCGTCAGCGTGGCCGTGTCGGTCGAGATGCCGTCGCTGACCGTGTAGGTCGCGACCGGGACCGGTCCGTTGTAGTTCGAAGCCGGCGTGAAGCTGTACGAGCCATCGGCGCCGATCGTCAGCGTGCCGACGCCGGCGATCGTCGCGGCGCTGCCCGCCGCATGGACGGCCGGGTCGCCGGCGATCGTGAACTGCGTGATCGTCAGCGTCGCGCCGCCGTCCGGATCGTGATCGTTGTAGAGCAGGCCGCTCGCCGGACCGGCGGTCACGACCAGCGGCGTGTCCTCGATGGCTGTGTTGCTGTCGGCGCTCGCGACCGGCGCATTGTTGACGCCGGTCACCGTGAAAGTCAGCGTCGAGGTCGAGCTGGCGCCGGCCGAATCGACCATCGTGTAGCTGAAGGTCTCGGTCGCCGTCTGGCCCTGCGCGAGCGAGGTGGTGGCCGGTTGCGTGGCCTGGTAGCTGTAGCTGCCGTCGGCGTTCAGCGTCAGCGTGCCGTAGGTGCCGACCAGCGCCGAGCCGACGGAACCGGACGTTGCGCCGAATTCGACGGCCGTGACGGTCTTGGTGTCGCCGGCGTCGATGTCCGTGTCGTTGGCGAGCACGCCGTTCGCGGCGGCGACGGCGAGGGTCGTGCCTTCGTTCAGCGCGCCGCTGTCCGCGGCCGCCACCGGCGCGTCGTTCGTGCCGGTGATCGTGATCGCGACGGTCGTGGTCGAGCCGTCGTTGAGCTGCACGGCAATCGGTTCGGCGACGGTCTGACCTTGCGCCAGCGATTCGGCGCGGCCGTCCAGCGTGTAGGTCCACTGTCCGTCGGCCTGCAACACCAGGGAGCCGTAACTGCCGGCGATCGTGGCGGGCACGAACGCCAGTGTCGGATTGTCGACATCGCTTGCCGTCAGCGTGCCGCTGGTCACAGGTTGCGTGTTTTCGACGACCGTGCCCGCACCCGTGGAAATGTGGGGCGCGTCGTCGGTGCCGGAGATCGTCACCGTCACCTGCGCCGCCGTGCCGTCGATGCTTTGAACCGTGAACGTCTCGTTCGGCAGCGTCTGGCCCTGACCCAGCGCCTGCACCGCCGGGTCGGCGTTGTTCAGCGTGTAGCTCCAGTGGCCCGCCGCATCGATGCTGAACGTGCCGTGCGCGCCCAGGGTGTTCGTCTGTGCGACGAAGGCGGCTTCGCCTGCATCGGGGTCGACGACGTCGAGCTTGCCGTTGGCCGTCAGCGTCGTGTCCTCGACGGTTGCGCCGCTGCTCGTGCCGGTGATGACGGCCGGGTCGGCAACCGGGGTCACGTCGATGCCGATCGTGTTCGGCGCGGTGTCGAAGGCGCCGGCGCTGTCCTGCACGCTGAACGTGAACGACGCGTAGGCCGCGCCGTTCGCGTCCGGCGCCGGCGTGAAAACGAGTTGCGCGAGGTCGCCGGCGGCGATCACCTGGCTGGCCACGACCGGGCTGCCGTTGAAGGTCAGCGTGCCCGCGGCGGGCAGCGTGTCGATGCGCAGGTTCGCGAACGTCTGGCCTGCATCGATGTCCGCGTAGCCGAAGTCCGATGCCGAAAACGTCCGGCTCGTGTCTTCCGCCATCACGACGGTCCGATCCGCGCCGTCCGGCGGCGTGTTGGCGCCGACATCGATGGTGAGCACGGCAGACGCGCTGCCGCCGTGGCCGTCGCTGACCGTGTAGTGAATCTCGACCGGGCCGGAGACATTGCTCGCCGGCGTGAAGCTCAGCGTGCTGTCCGGATTGATCGTGACCGTGCCCAGCGCGGGGTTCGCCAGCGTCGCGGCGGTCACGCTCAGCGTGTCGCCGTCGACATCGTGATCGTTGACCAGGACCGGGATGGCGGCGATCGCCGTGTTGATGGGCGTGGCCGCGAGATCGTCGCCGGCGACCGGTGCATCGTTGACCGGCGTGACGTCCAGCGTGATCGTGTTCGGCGCAGCGTCGAACGCGCCGGCGCTGTCCTGCACGCTGAACGTGAACGAGGCATAGCCGGTGCCGTGTGCATCCTGCGCGGGCGCATAGACGAGCTGCGCCAGGTCGCCGGCGGCGATCACTTGGCCGGCCACGACCGGGCTGCCGTTGAAGGTCAGCGTGCCCGCAGCGGGCAGCGTGTCGATGCGCAGGTTCGCGAACGTCTGGCCCGCATCCGCGTCGCTGAAACCGAAATCGGCGGCGGCGAAGTGGCGGCTCGTGTCCTCGGCCAGCGTGAGCGTTGCATCGGCCGCGTCCGGCGGCGTGTTGGCGCCGACGGTGACCGTCACGGTCGCGGTGCTCGTCGCGCCCGACGGGTCGGCGACCGTGTAGTGGATGACGACGCTGCCGCTGACGTTGCTGGCTGGTGTGAACGCGAGCGTGCCGTCGGCGTTGAGGACGACGCTGCCGAGCGTCGGGTCGGCCAGCGTTGCGCCGGTGACGGTCAGCGCGTCGCCGTCGATGTCGCCGTCGTTGGCGAGCACCGCGATGGTCGCCGGCGTGTTGATCGGCGTCGAGGCGAGATCGTCGTGCGCCACCGGCGGATCGTTGACCGGCGTGACGCTGAAGTTGATCGTGTTCGGCGTCGGATCGAAAGCGCCGGCGCTGTCCTGGACGCTGAAGCCGAAGTTCGCATACGGCGCACCGCTGGCATTCGCGGCGGGCACGAACACGAGATGACCTGCCGCGATGTCCGCGACGGAAACCAGCGTGCCGGCCCCGACCGTCGTGCCGTTCAGCAGCAGCGAGCCGGCGGCGGGGATCGTGTCGATGCGCACGGCGGCGAAGGTCTGGCCGGCGTCCGAATCGGAGTAGCCGAAGTCAGCGGTCGCGACGACATAGCTGCCGTCTTCCGGCAGCGTGTGAGCCGCATCCGCGCCGGCCGGCGCGTGATTCGCGCCGACGGTCACCGTCGCGGTCGCGCTCGCGCTGCCGCCGTGGCCGTCCGAGACGGTGTAGGTGATCGCGACCGGGCCGGAGACATTCGTGGCAGGCGTGAACGTGATCGTGCCGTCGGCGTTCACGACGACGCTGCCCTGCGCCGGGTTCGCGAGCGAGGCGCCCGTCACGGTCAACGAGTCGCCGTCGCGGTCGCTGTCGTTGGCGAGCACGGCGATGGTCGTCGGCACGTTGATCGGCGTGGTCGCGCCATCGGCGGCCGCGACCGGCACGTCGTTCACCGCGGCGAGGTCGACAATGACGCTGCCGCTCGTGGAGCGGCCGTTGTCGCTGACGGTGTAGTTGAACGTGCCGACCGGGTCCGTGCCGTTGTAGTCGGCAGGCGGCAGGTAGCGCAGCCCGGTCAGGTCGGCCGGCGTCAACGCGGTACCGGCGGCGACGACCGTGCCGTCGGCCTTGACGATCTGGCCGATCGTCGGCACGTGGTCGACGATGACGCTGGCCTGGGTCGACACGCCGCCCGGAGCCGGCAGCCCGAGGGCGACGCCCGAGCCCTCTTCGGCTGCGTGAATCGTGGTCGAGCCGGCGGTCAGCGTGGGCACCACCTGCGGCACTTGCGCGCTGTCGGGCGCGCTGGCGCGCGTGGCGGTCTGGAGCGGTGTGTCGCTCTCGATCGATCGAGCGGGGAACGACGCGGAGGTCACGCCCTCGGCGATGCGGTCGACGCGCAGCCCCGGCGTCAGATCGCCGGCGCCGTCGCCGCCGGCCAAGCCTGCCGCGGGGGCGGCCTGCGGGTCGGATTCGTTGAGCGCGCTGATGACCCGATCGATCTCGTCGCCCGCGGCCGGTGGTTGTTTGGTCGGCGCCGCGGCAAGCGCTGTCGCGTTGTCTTCGGGCGCGAGCCGGACGATGCCGTCCTGCGAGGTCAGGATCACGTCGCCGCGATGCACGATGTCGCCGAGCTGCAGCGGGTGCATCTTGCCGTCCGCGCCGCGGATGCTGGCGTGGCCCCACAGGCCGGTCACGCGTCCTTGAACTGTTTGGATGATGGTCGGCATGGCGGGATCTGTTTCATGCTGTTACAGCGACGGGCGAAGCGTATAGCGCTCGCCTGCGTTGTGCGCACGCGAGCCACCCGATCGCGTGAACAGCGTCACCGAAGCGCCATGCTTCGCAGCGAATTGCGCAAACGCGCGAGAGGCCGCTTCCCCCTCATCCGAGGGGTCGCCTCAGCGTTCGCGCAGTGCGTAGGCCTTGCCTTTGAGGACCGGCTTGAGCAGGTACGACATCACGGTCTTGTTGCCGGTCAGGATGTCGACTTCGGCGGTCATGCCGGGAATGATCGGCATCTTCTCGCTGAAGTTGGACTGGTGCGTGCGCACGCGCACCAGATAGAACGCGTTGCCTTTTTCGTCGACGACGGTGTCGGGGCTGATGTTCTCGACCACCGCCGAGAGCCCGCCGTAGATCGAGAAGTCGTAGGCGCTGAATTTCACGTTCGCGGTCTGGCCGGGGTGGATGAAGGCGATGTCCTTGGGCAGCACCTTGGCCTCCAGCACCAGCGCGTCGTCCAGCGGCACGATCTCGACGATGTCCTTGCCCGGCTGCACGACGCCGCCCACCGTGTTCGCGAGCAGCCGCTGCACGCGGCCGCGCACCGGGCTCTTGATTTGCGACTTGTCGACCTTGTCGTTCAGCGCGACCGCGCCTTCGTTCAGCGCGTTGAGCTTGCCCAGCGTCTCGGCCAGATCCTTGCGGGCCTCGTTGCGGAAGGTCAGCTCGGTCTCCTGGATCTTGCGCGAGGCCTCGCCGATCGCGGCCTGCACCCGGGCGATCTGCGCGCCAGCCTGCTCGGAGTCGCCGCGTGCCTTCGACACCTCACGCTCCAGGCGCAGGATGTCGACCTCCGAGACGGCGCCGCTGGCCAATAGCGGCCGCGTCTTCGTGAGCTCCTGCTGGCTCAGGTCCAGCGAGCGATCGGCCGAGGTCTTGCGCGAGCGCATCTCGCTCAGTTCCTGCTGGCGCTGCTGCAACTGCTGCTGGTTGATCGCGACCATCGTGTTCAGCTCGGACAGCCGCGTCTCGTAGAGCCGCCGTTCCTCTTCGACGATGCGCTTCTCGTCGGCGCTGTTGCCCGCGGCCGCCGGCGGCTGGAACGCCGTGCCTTCCGCCAGCGCGCGCAAGCGCGCCTGACGCGCCCGCAGCGCGAAACCCTGGGCCGCGCTTTCGCGCACGCCGGAGGTGGCGCGCGTCTCGTCGATCTTCAGCAGCAGCTGGTCCTTCTCGACGACCTGGCCTTCCTTGACGAGGATGTCGGAGACGACGCCGCCGTCCAGCGACTGCACGAGCTGCAGCTGGCGCGACGGGATCACCTTGCCGTCGCCCTTCGTGACCTCGTCGACATGCGCGAGCGAGGCCCAGACGATCAACAGCAGCACCACCACCAGCGCGGCCCGCACGATGGTCTGCGCGCGCTGCGTCTTCGCGCGCGACATCACCTCGTCGGCCTCGAGCTCGAACGGGCGGAAGCCGGCCGGATCAGTCGATGCGTTCATGCTGCCTTGGCGACGCGGCCGTTGGCCAGCGCTTCCATGATGCGATCGCGCGGCCCGTCGGCGACGATCCTGCCGCCGTCGATCACGATCACGCGGTTGACCATCGCGAGCAGCGAGGTCCGGTGCGTGACCAGCACCACGGTCTTGTTCTGCGCCAGCGCGCTGACCTTCGCGGTGATCTGCGCCTCGGTCGAGAAGTCCATCGCGCTGGTCGGCTCGTCGAGCAGCAGGATGGGCGCGTTGTGCAGCAGCGCACGCGCGATGCCGACACTCTGGCGCTGCCCGCCGGACAGCAACTCGCCACGCTCGCCGACCGGCATGTCGAAGCCGCGTGGATGCCGATTGACGAGATCCGACATCCCGGCCGCCTCGGCCGCTGCGACGATCGCCGAGTCGTCGGCGTACGGCAACCCGAACGCGATGTTCTCGCGCAGCGAGCCATAGAACAGCGTCACGTCCTGCGAGACCGAGCCGCAGTTGCGCCGAACGTCTGCCGGGTCGAGCTGGCGCAGGTCGATGCCGTCGAGCAGCACCGCGCCGTCGGTGGGCTGGTACAGGCCCATGATCAGCCGCTGGATCGTCGACTTGCCGGAGCCGACCCGCCCGATCAGCGCGACATGCTCGCCGGGCGCGACCTTGAAGCTGATGCCGTCGAGCGCCGCGTCCTGCCGGTTCGGGTACGCGAACTTGACATTGCGGAACTCGATCTCGCCGCGCAGGATGGGCCGCTGCACGAACGACTGCTCGGAGGCACGCTCGGTCGGCTTGTCCATCAGCCGGTTCAGGTTGTCGAGTGCGGTACGCGCGCCCTGGTACTGCATCAGCAGGCCGACGATCTGCCCGGCCGGCGCGAGGGCGCGACCCGCGAGCATCGTGCAGGCGATCAGGCCGCCCATCGTCAGCTCGCGCTGCGAGATCAGGTACACGCCGACCACGACCATCGCGACCGACGACAGCTGCGACAGCGTGTTCGTGCTGTACATCGCCGAGCTCGACAGTGCCCGCATCTTGACGTTGGTGCGCGCCAGGAACGCATTGGTGCGCTCCCACTTGGCCTGCACGACGCTTTGTGCGCCCTGCGACTTGATCGTCTCGATGCCGGCCAGGCTCTCGACCAGCGTCGCGTTGCGGGTCGCGCTGGCGCGGTAGGTCGTCTCCGACAGCTCGTGCAGCCGATGCTGCAGCGCCGTGCCGACGATCAGGATCGCGAGTCCGACGACGACGACCGGCAGCACCAGCCACGGCGAGATCGTCGCGATCACGATCACGAACAGCAGCGCGAACGGCAGGTCGATCAGCGCGGTCACGGTGCTCGAGGCGATGAAGTCGCGCACCTGCTCGAAGCCGCGCAGGTTGGCCGCGAACGAGCCCACCGATTCGGGCCGGTTCTCCAGCCGCATGCCCAGCACGCGCTCCATCAGGACGGCCGAGAGCTGCACGTCGATGCGGGCGCTGGCCTCGTCGACGAAATGGCTGCGCAGCAGCCGCATGAAGAGGTCGGCGCCCAGGATCAGCAGCACACCGACCGCCAGCGCCCACAGCGTCTCGACCGCGTTGTTCGGCACGACGCGGTCGTAGACGTTCATCGAGAACAGCGGGAACGCGAGCGCGAAAAGGTTCACGAGCAGCGCGGCCCACAGCACGTCGCGGTAGACGAAGCGCTGCGCGAGCAGCGCACCCCAGAACCAGTGGCGCGAGGTCGACGCCGAGGTCGACGTTTTCGTCTGCGTGGCCGGGCCTTGGTGGGCCGGCGCGCTGGCCTCGGTGCGGGCGTCGAAGCGGAAATGCGGCCGCGCGAACAGCACGACGCCGCTGTAGCGCTTCGCGAGATCGGCGCGCGGCAGGGTCACGCTGCCTTGGGCAGTCTCGGGCAGCAGCACGCGTGCGCTTGCGTCCGCTGCATTCCAGCCCAACAGCACGCAGGCGCGGTTGTCCTTCAGGATCAGGATGGCCGGCAGCGCGGCGCTGTCGATGTCGTCCAGCGCGAGCCGCTGCAGCTTCGCCGAGAGGCCGGCGCGTGCCGCGGCACGCTCGGCCAGATCGAGCGTGAGCTTGCCGTCGACCAGCGGCAGCGTCGCCGACAGCGATGCGCGCGATGCCGCACGCCCGTGCAGCCGCGCCACCTCGACCAAGCAGTCGAGCAACGGGTCCGGATGGATCAGATCCTCTCGCAGCCGCGTGGTCGCGGCGCCGGTGCTCGGTGCAGGCGTCACGGGCGAAAGAGGCGTCGGAGCATTCATCGATCAGCTGGAGTCGGGGCAGGGCGCCGCATCAGGCGATATCGGCACAGTGCACGCCGAATTGACCCTTCTCGCGATCCGCGAAGTAGTACCGCAGGGTTTCGCGCACGGTTCGGAACGCCAGCTCGTCCCACGGGATCTCGTCTTCGCGGAACAGCCGCGCCTCGATCGTCTCGGGGCCGGGCGCGAACTCGGTGTCCAGCAGCCGGGCGCGGAAGTACAGGTGGAGTTGGCCGACGCGCACGACGCTGAGCACCGTCAGCAGCTCCTGCATCTCGAAACGCGCGCCGGCTTCTTCCTCGGTCTCGCGCGCCGCCCCCTGCTCGACCGTCTCGCCCAGCTCCATGAAGCCGGCCGGCAGCGTCCACAGGCCGTAGCGCGGCTCGATGTTGCGGCGGCACAGCAGCACCTGATCGCCCCAGACCGGCACGGTACCCACCACGTTCAGCGGGTTCTCGTAGTGGATCGTGCCGCACACCGTGCAGATCGCGCGGTCTCGGTTGTCGTCGGCCGGGATGCGGTACTCGGTCGCGCCGCCGCAGGTCTTGCAGTGGCGGATGCTGCGTGGGGTGAACATGCGCGGCAGTGTAGCGGCGGGGCCGTGCCCTGGCGCCGCGCCAACGGCACGTTGCGTGGCATCATTCCGCGCATCTTCTGTCGAGGACATCACCTTCATGACGACGAGCTTTGTCTTTACGCCTGCCGCGACCGCGGCCGTCCCGGTGCACGGCACCACCGCGCAGTACCCGGTGCGCCGCATCTACTGTGTCGGCCGCAACTATGTCGAGCATGCGATCGAGATGGGGCACAGCGGGCGCGAGGCGCCGTTCTTCTTCATGAAGCCGGCCGACGCGGTGCTGCCGATCGCCGAAGGCGCGACCGGGCAGATGCACTACCCGAGCCTGACCGCGAGCCTGCACCACGAGCTCGAGCTGGTCGTCGCGATCGGCAAGGGTGGTCGCAACATCCGCGCCGCCGATGCGATGTCGCATGTCTGGGGCTATGCAGTGGGCTTGGACATGACCCGACGCGACCTGCAGGGCGAGGCCAAGAAACTCGGCCGGCCGTGGTGCATCGGCAAGGGCTTCGACGAATCGGCGCCGATCTCGACCATCCGCCGTGCCGAGGACACGGCCATCGGCCCCGACAGCGCGATCCGGCTGGACGTGAACGGCGCGAAGCGCCAGGCGAGCACGCTGGGCAAGCTGATCTGGAGCGTGCCGGAGATCATCGAGCACCTGTCGACCGCGTGGGACCTCGCGCCCGGCGACCTGATCTTCACCGGCACGCCCGAAGGCGTGGCCGCGGTGGGTGTCGGCGACCTGCTGGAAGGCTCGGTCGACGGCGTGGGGTCGTTGAAGGTCCAGATCGTCGCGCGGTAACGAAGCACAAGGAAGACCAGGCACCCACCATCCTCATTCCCGTTCGGCATGCAGCTCTACAACTACTTCCGTTCGTCGGCGTCCTACCGCGTGCGCATCGCGCTCGCGCTGAAGGGGCTCGCGTACGACTACCTGCCGGTGCACCTGCAGCGCAACGAGCAGATGAAGCCGTCGTACAGCGAGCTCGCGCCGAGCCGGCTCGTGCCGACGCTGATCGAGGACGACGGCCATGTGCTGACGCAGTCGATGGCGATCATCGAGTACCTGGACGAGACGCACCCCGAGCCGCCGCTGCTGCCCGGCGACGCGCGAGCGCGGGCCCGCATCCGCGCGCTCGCGCAGGACGTCGCCTGCGAAATTCACCCGGTCGACAACCTGCGCGTGCTGCGTTACCTGGTGCACGAGATGAAGGTCGGTGAGGACGACAAGAACCGCTGGTACCGGCACTGGGTCGAGACCGGGCTCGAGGTCGTCGAGCGCCGGCTCGCGGGCCATCCGCAGACCGGCGCGTTCTGCCACGGCGACACGCCGACGCTGGCCGACTGCGTGCTCGTGCCGCAGATCCACAACGCGCAGCGCTTCGACTGCCGGCTCACCCATGTGCCGACCGTGATGCGCATCTTCGCGACCTGCATGCAGCACGACGCGTTCGCGAAAACGCAGCCGTCGGAATGTCCCGACGCGGCATGACGCGAAGTTTCGACGCCGACTGGCTGCTGCCCGAGTGGCACGCGCCTGGCGTGGGCGCGGTGATGACGACGCGACTAGGCGGCGTCAGCGTCGCGCCGTTCGACACCCTGAACCTGCGAGCCGGGCAGGGCGACGACCCGGTGGCGGTCGCGCAGAACCAGCGCCGCCTTGCCGACGCGATCGGCGCGGCGCCGGTCTGGCTCACGCAGGTGCACGGCGCGGCGGTCGTGCCGCTGACCACGCGCGATCAGCAGCCCGGCGCGCCGG
>DATEFR010000841.1:0-11685 GCA_035280545.1 Burkholderiaceae bacterium
CGCGCCGCTGCCGCGGCAAGACGAGCGCGCGCTGGCCGCCGCGCACTGCATCGAGACGCGCGCGGCCGGGCCGCTGTCGCTGGACGACGTCGCGCAGCAGGTCGGCGTCGGCGCATTCCACCTGATGCGCGTGTTCCGGCGTGCGATCGGCGTGACGCCGCACCAGTACCTGATGCGCGTGCGGCTGCTGCGCGCGATGGCGCTGCTGCGCGACACCGCGCAGCCGGTGACCGAGATCGCCTACGCGGCCGGCTGGTCGGACCTGTCGAACTTCACCCGCACGTTCGGCCGCGATGTCGGCTGCTCGCCGGGTGCGTTCCGGCGCGGCGACAAGCGCTTGCTGGGCGAGCGCCGCCTACGCATCGCCTGACCCGCCCGGCACCTCGCGCGCAAGCCGCTGCGCGAGGGCGTGCACCGCGGCTTCGGTGTCGTCATCGTCGAAGCTCGGCAGCGCCAGCTCGTTGGCCAGCGCGGTCTCGGCCAGCCGCTGCAAGGTCGCCGCATGCGGCAGCACGGTGCCGTAGAACAGCACGCGGTCGCCGCGCGCGATCAGCAGCGTCGGGAAGTTCTCGACATCGATGCCGTCGACCAGCTCGGCCTCGTCCTCGATGTCGATCCAGCGGGTGCGCAGCCGCGGGCCGAGGGTGCCGCGACCGAGCTCGGCCAGCAGCGGCGCGTAGTCGCGGCAGGTGCCGCACCACTGCGCGCACAGGCAGGCGAGCACGAGCGGCGCCGCCGGCCGCTCAGCCACGGCTGCAGCCCGCGCGTTGCGGGGGTCGTTGTCCGGATTCATCGCGTCGGCCGCAGTGTGCCGTGCCCGGCCGTTCGGCCCTTATCTGTTTTCTCGAATTCATTTCCACGGATAAGGAAATTCTGAATCAGTTCTTCCGGTACCGAGAATGGGCCTCTAACCTCCGCGGTCCCATGAGTGCCGTGCTGACCCATTCCGACTCTTCGCAGGCCGCGTTGCCCAGGCGCAAGCCGCGCCGCGTGCTGCCCGGCTTCGGGCTGTCGCTGGGCTACACGATCGTCTATTTGTCGCTACTGGTGCTGATCCCGCTGTCGGCGGTGTTCCTGAAGAGCTCGACGCTGGGCGTCGAGGCGTTCTGGAACGCGGTGACCACGCCGCGCGTGCTCGCGTCGTACCGGCTGAGCTTCGGCGCCTCGCTGCTTGCCGCGGCGATCAACTCGGTGTTCGGCCTGCTGCTCGCGTGGTCGCTGGTGCGCTACTCGTTTCCCGGCAAGCGGCTGGTCGATGCGCTGATCGACCTGCCGTTCGCGCTGCCGACCGCGGTGGCCGGCATCGCGCTGACCGCGCTGTACGCGAAGAACGGCTGGCTCGGCGCGCTGCTCGAGCCGCTGGGCATCAAGGTCGCGTTCACGCCGCTGGGCGTGCTGGTCGCGCTGACCTTCATCGGCCTGCCGTTCGTCGTGCGCACCGTGCAGCCGGTGCTCGAGGACATCGACACGGAGCTCGAAGAGGCCGCCGCGAGCCTGGGCGCGCGGCGCTGGCAGACCGTGCGCCATGTCGTGCTGCCGATCCTGACGCCGGCGCTGCTGACCGGCTTCGCGCTCGCGTTCGCACGTGCGGTCGGCGAATACGGATCGGTGATCTTCATCGCCGGCAATCTGCCGATGGTCTCGGAGATCACACCGCTGATGATCATCACGAAACTCGAGCAGTACGACTATGCCGGTGCGACCGCGGTGGCCGCGGTGATGCTGGTGATCTCGTTCGGGCTGCTGCTGGGCATCAACGGGCTGCAGGCGTGGAGCGCGCGATCGCGCGGCGTCGGCGCAGGAGGGAAGCGATGAGCGGGGCGGCAGCGGCGCTGGCGGCGCCGAAGATCTTCGGCGACTCGCATCGTTTCGAGTCCAACCCGGCGACGCGCGAGCAGCCCTGGGTCAAGTGGACCATCCTGACGCTGGGCCTGGGCTTCTTCGCGCTGTTCCTGCTGCTGCCGCTGGTCGCGGTGTTTGCCGAGGCGCTGCGCAAGGGCTTCTCGGTCTACCTCGCGGCGCTGCTCGAGCCCGATGCGCTCTCGGCGCTGACGCTGACCCTGACCGCCGCGGCGATCGCCGTGCCGCTGAACCTGGTGTTCGGTGTGCTGGCCGCATGGGCCGTGACGAAGTTCGACTTCCGCGGCAAGCAGCTGCTGATCACGCTGATCGACCTGCCGTTCTCGGTGTCGCCGGTGGTGGCCGGCCTGATCTACGTGCTGCTGTTCGGCGCGCAGGGCTGGTTCGGGCCGTGGTTGCAGGCACACGACCTGAAGATCGTGTTCGCGGTGCCCGGCATCGTGCTCGCGACCGTGTTCGTGACCTTCCCGTTCGTCGCCCGCGAGCTGATCCCGCTGATGGAAGCCCAAGGCCGCGAAGAGGAAGAGGCCGCGACCGTGCTCGGCGCCTCGGGCTGGCAGACCTTCTGGCACGTGACCCTGCCGAACGTGAAGTGGGGCCTGCTGTACGGCGTGATCCTGTGCAACGCGCGGGCGATGGGCGAGTTCGGGGCGGTGTCGGTGGTCTCGGGGCACATTCGCGGCGTGACCAATACGCTGCCGCTGCATGTCGAGATCCTCTACAACGAATACCAGTTCGCGGCAGCGTTCGCGGTGGCGTCGCTGCTCGCGCTGCTGGCCTTGGTCACGCTCGGGCTGAAGACTTTCGTCGAGTGGCGCCAGGCGCGCGATCAACGCGACGCGTGAAGCCAAGCAAGTGAGAACGACATGAGCATCCAGGTCCGCAACATCCACAAGTCCTTCGGCAACTTCACCGCGCTCGGCGACGTGACGCTGGACTTCCCGACCGGCGAGCTGGTCGCGCTGCTCGGCCCGTCGGGCTGCGGCAAGACCACGCTGCTGCGCATCATCGCCGGCCTCGAGACGGCCGATCGCGGCCAGGTGCTGCTCGACGGCGAGGACGCATCGGACACTCACGTGCGCGAGCGCCAGGTCGGCTTCGTGTTCCAGCACTACGCGCTGTTCCGCCACATGACGGTGTTCGACAACGTCGCGTTCGGGCTGCGCGTGAAGCCGCGCAAGATCCGCCCCCGCGAGGTCGAGATCAAGCGCAAGGTCCATGAGCTGCTGAATCTGGTGCAGCTGGACTGGCTCGCCGACCGCTTCCCGCCGCAGCTCTCCGGCGGGCAGCGCCAGCGCATCGCGCTGGCGCGCGCGCTCGCGGTCGAGCCGCGCGTGCTGCTGCTCGACGAGCCGTTCGGCGCGCTCGACGCGAAGGTCCGCAAGGAGCTGCGCCGCTGGCTGCGCCGGCTGCACGACGAGCTGCACATCACCAGCATCTTCGTCACGCACGACCAGGAAGAGGCACTCGAGGTCGCCGATCGCGTCGTGCTGATGGACCATGGCCGCGTCGAGCAGGTCGGCTCGCCGACCGAGGTCTACGAGCGGCCGGCGACGCCGTTCGTCTACGGCTTCCTCGGTGCGGTCAACCGCTTCAGCGGGCATGTCGACGGCGCGCACCTGCGTGTGGGCGCGCAGACGCTGCCGCACGGCGCCGAAGGGCTGACCCAGGGCGCCAGCGCGTTCGGCTTTGCGCGGCCGCACGAGCTGGGCATCGCGCTGCAGCCGGTGGCGAGCGGCGTCGCCGCGACGGTCGGCCGCGTGCTGAGCTTCGGCGCGGCCAGTCGGGTCGAACTGCTGGGCGCCGCCGACGGCCAGCACTACGAAGTCGAGCTCGCGCGCGAACGCGCCGAGGCGCTCGCGCTGCAGCCCGAGCAGGCCGTGTGGCTGGTGCCGCAGCGGCTCAGCGTGTTCGAAGAAGCAACAGCGGTGGCTTGATCAAGCAGAACGACAAGAAGCACAGTCCGGTCCATGAACTTCCAGCAACTGCGGATCATCCGCGAGGCGGTCCAGCGCAACTTCAACCTGACCGAGGTCGCGAACGCGCTGTTCACGTCGCAGTCGGGCGTCAGCAAGCACATCCTCGACTTGGAGGACGAGCTCGGCATCGAGCTGTTCGTGCGCAAGGGCAAGCGCCTGACCGGGCTGACCGAGCCGGGCAAGGAGCTGGTCGGCATCGTCGAGCGCATGCTGATCGACGCGAAGAACATCAAGCGGCTGGCCGAGCAGTTCGCGAACCGCGACGAAGGCAGCCTGACGATCGCGACCACGCACACCCAGGCGCGTTATGCGCTGCCGCAGGTCGTGCGGCGCTTCAAGGAGGCCTATCCGAAAGTGCATCTGGTGCTGCACCAGGGCGGGCCGGCGGAGATCGTCGCGCTGCTGCAGTCGGGTGAAGCGGACATCGGCATCGCGACCGAGTCGCTGGATGCGAGTCCTGCGTTCGTCAGCTTCCCGTTCTACGAGTGGCACCACGCGGTCGTCGTGCCCGACAGCCACCCGCTCGCCTCGCTGCCCGGTCCGCTGACGCTCGAGACGCTGGCCGAGTACCCGCTGATCACCTACCACGAGGGCTACACCGGCCGCCCGCGCATCGACGCGACGTTCGCGAACGCCGGCCTGGTGCCCGACATCGTGATGGCGGCGCTGGACGCCGACGTGATCAAGACGTATGTCGAGGTCGGACTGGGTGTCGGCATCGTCGCGGCGATGGCGTTCGACCCGGCGCGCGACGTCGGCCTGAAGCGGCTCGACGCATCGCACCTGTTCGAGCGCAACACGACCCGCATCGCGGTGCGTCGCGGGCACTACCTGCGCGGCTACGCGTACCGCTTCCTCGAGGACTGCTCGCCGGCGCTGACGCAGGCGGTGGTCAAGGAAGCGCTGGACGACACCGCCTGATCGGTCCGGGCGCGCGCGGTGCTTCGCGGCGTGCGAATCGCCGGAACAGGGCGGCGGAACGTCCGCTATTCGCGCATCCGGATGGCGGCGGCGCGTCCACACTCGCCAGCTCGACGGTCAATCGGAGTGGGGCGGCATGGCGCGTCAGAACCTGGAATCCATCACCCGATGGATCACCGCGGCGGCGCAGCGCCGCCCGCACGCGCTGGACGCCGAGCTCGCTGCGCGCGCCGACGTCAGCCCGCGCAGCGCGCGCCGCATGCTGGCGCGTCTGGTCGAGCTGAACTGGCTGGTCCGCGAGGGCAGCGTGCGCAAGCCCGCCTGGCGGCCGGGTCTGCTGCGCCAGGTCGTGCAGCGCTACGAGCTGGCCGGGCTCGAAGAAGACATCCCGTGGTCGCTGGACTTCGCACCGTACGTCGAGCTGCCGCCGAACCTGCTGCGGCTGGTGCAGCACACGTTTTGCGAGCTGCTGAACAACGCGATCGGCCACAGCGGCGGCAGCCACGTGACGGTGTCGCTGCGCCAGACCGCGAGCCAGGTGCAGCTGCTCGTCTCCGACAACGGCGTCGGGCTGTTCGAGCGGGTCGCGCAGACCTTCTCGATCGCCAGCCCGGCGCTCGCGATGCTGGAGCTCAGCAAAGGCAAGCTGACCAGCCAGCCCGAGCGGCACACCGGCGAGGGCCTGTTCTTCACGTCGCGGCTGGCGGACGTGTTCGACCTGCATGCGAACGATGCCGCGTATCAGCAGCGGGCGTGGGACGAGCGCGGCTGGCATCCGCAACGGCGCGCGCTGCGGCACGCCGGCACCTCGGTCTACGCGGCGTTTGCGCTGGACACGCCGCGCACGCTGGACGGCGTGCGGCGCGCCTACAGCGTCAGCCGCGGCGATCCGCTCGGCGTCGAGTTCAGCCGCACGGTCGTGCCGCTGCGCCTGATCACGTCGACGGTCGAAGGGCTGGAGTCGCGCGCGCAGGCACGGCGCGTGTGCGCCCGCCTCGGCGAATTCCGTCGTGCCGAGATCGATTTCGGCGGCGTCGCCAGCGTCGGCCATGCGTTTGCCGACGAGCTGTTCCGGGTGTACGGGTCGGGGCAGGAATCGCTGGAGCTGGTGCCGATCAACATGACGCCGGCGGTGGCGGCGCTGGTCGCGAGCGTGCGCCAACACCGTTCACCCTGAGGTCCCGAAGGGCCGCGCGCCCTCCCGGTCGCCATGAGGCATCGAAGGGCCCGCCCCCTCCCGTTCGCCCTGAGGTATCGAAGGGCTCGTGGCAGGCCGCTCACCCGACGTTCACGACAGCAACTGCTTGCGTGCGCGGTGCATGCGCACGAACAGGTTCTCTTCGCTGATGCCCAGCTCGCGACACACGATCTCGGTCGGTTGTTCGTCGAGCACGCGCAGGCGCATCACGTCGCGCAGCGTCGGCGGCAGTGCGGCGATGCGCGCCAGCGTGCGGGCCAGCAGTTGCTGCTGCTCGGCGATCTCGTCGGGGCGCGGCTGCGGGCATTCGATCGCGAGCGCGCCATCGTCGTCCGCGATGTCGTGGGTCGATTCGAAGCCGGTGTTGCGGCGCACCGTGTCGACGATCTTGTGCTTCAGCACCGCGGTCAGCCACGAGCGCAGCGCCGCGCGGCCGGCATAGACGGCGCGGCCCGACAGCACGGCTTCGAACACGTCGTGCACGACGTCCTCGGCCAGCAGCGGGTCGTGCAGCCGGCGCTGCGCGAAGCGCACGAGGTAGCCGCGATGCGCGACCAGGTCGGCCCAGCCGACGCTCTCGTCGGTCGGCAGCGCCGGCATCAGCGGTGCGGCGGCGGCTGAAGGAGGCAGGGCGGGAGCGGCGAGGGCGGTGGCGGTGTTCATCGGTGGAGGAACGTTGCGTTTCGGTGCCTGAACTTTCGGCGCCGCGGATCGCGCCACCCTCACCGAAGATCACAGGAAGATCACATTTGCATCAGCGCTGGCTGACGCCGACCCCGTGGCCGCCGCGGCCCCGATCGTAAGAACCCGCCCCGCCGGACCGACAATCCCGGCATGGCCCCGCCCGTGACCACCGCCAGCACGCTGCCCAAACGCGCCCGCCTCCTCGTCGCCGAGGACCAGGCCGACATCCGCGACCTGCTCGTGATGAACCTCAACGGTGCCGGCTACGAGGTCGACGCGGTCGCCGACGGCGCCAGCGCGCTGGCGCGCCAGACCGAGCGGGCCGCCGACCTGCTGATCCTCGACCTGATGATGCCGCTGATGGACGGGCTCGAGGTCTGCAAGGCGCTGCGCCAGAAAGGCAGCGCGACGCCTATCCTGATGCTGACCGCGAAGTCCACCGAGCTCGACCGCGTGCTCGGGCTGGAGCTGGGCGCCGACGACTACCTGACCAAGCCGTTCTCGCTGGCCGAGCTGCTGGCGCGCGTGAAGGCGCTGCTGCGCCGCGCCGATCTGCTGGCGGCCGCGCAGGCCAACGCGGCGTCGACGGCGCCGAAGACGATACGCAACGGCGAGCTCGAGATCCTGCCGGCCAAGCGCCAGGTCACCTGGCGCGGCAAGGCCATCGCCTTCACCGCGCTCGAGTTCGACCTGCTGCTGCACTTCGCGTCGCACCCCGGCCATGTGTTCTCGCGCTCGCAGCTGCTGAACGCGGTCTGGGGCTACACGCACGACGGCTACGAGCACACGGTGACGACCCACATCAACCGGCTGCGCGCGAAGCTCGAAGCCGACCCGATGCGGCCCGAGCTGATCCTGACCGCGCGCGGGGCGGGCTACAAGATGCGCGATGCGCCCTGACCGGCGATGACCGTTCGCGCCAAGCTGGGCCTGACGGTCTTCGCGGCCGGTCTCGTCACCGCGCTGCTGGTGCTGGTCACGGTCGTCTATGCGTTCCAGCGCTTCGAGCACGAGACGGCGTACCGCCGCGGCAGCGCCTTCCTGATGCGGGTCGCGGCGACCTACGACAACCTGTTCGAGATGCACGAGCGCGCGCCCGACGAGCTGCGCACCTGGCTGCGCAACATGGTGCTGTTCGAGCCCGACACGCAGCTCTACCTGCTCGACCTGCAGGGCGTCGTGCTCGCGTCCAGCGGCAGCGCGAAGCTCGCGCCGGGCTTCCGGGTGGCGATCGAGCCGGTGCTCAAGGCGATCGGCCAGCCCGACGCGGCCTACGTGATGGGCGACGACCCCGAGCGCATGGACGCCGACGCGGTCGTGGCGGTGCAGCCGGTGCGCCGCGTGATGATCCGGCCCGATGCGCCGGTCGCCGGCTACCTGTATCTGGTGCTGCACACCGAGCAGCTGCCGGCCGACCGCTGGGCCGCGCTGCGCATGAGCCTGACGCGGCCGGCGCTGTGGCTGGTGGCCGCGGTCTGCGCGTCGACGACGCTGCTCGCGGCGCTGATCATCGTCTCGGTGACGCGCCCGCTGCGCCGGCTGACCGATGCGGTCGGGACGATCTCGACGCACGGGCTGGCGGACGACGGCGCCGCGGCGCAGGCGGCGTTCGGCGCGATCAAGAGCTCGGGCGACGAGTTCGGCCAGTTGAAGAGCGCGTTCGACATGATGCTGGCGACCTTGCGCCGCCAATGGAGCGAGCTGCGCCGGCTCGATCACTTCCGGCGCGAAGGGGTCAGCAACCTGTCGCACGACCTGCGTTCGCCGCTGACCGCGACGGTCGCGTGCCTGGAGACGCTGGAGGCCCGCTGGAACAACCCCGTCGAGGGTGCTGACCGCCGCCTGATCGAGATCGCCCTGCGCAACACCCGCAACGCCGCGCGCCTGGTGCAGGCATTGGGCGACCTCGCGAAGCTCGACGAACCCGAATTCGACCTGCGCCCCGAAGTCGTCGATGCCGGCGAGCTGCTGGCCGACATCTGCCTGCGTTTCGCCGACCGCGCGGTGCGCCAGGGCGTGACGCTGCGGGCCGCCGAGCCCGACGCGTCGGCCGCGCCGCCGGTCGCCCAGGTCGACGTCGAACTGTTCGAGCGTGCGATCGCGAATCTGGTCGACAACGCGCTGAAGTTCTGCCCGGCAGGTAGCGCTATCACGCTGTCGGCCCGGGTCGACACGGACGACGGCGGTGCGCGCTGGGTCCGGGTGCAGGTCGCCGACACCGGCCCCGGCATTCCGAGCGCCGACCTGCCGCATCTGTTCGACCGCTTCTACCAAAGCCGCCAGAGCGTCGCCCCGGCGACCGGCGAGGGCGGCAAGGGCCTGGGCCTGGCGATCGTCAAGCGCATTGCCGAGCTGCACGGCGGCGATGTCGGCGTCTCCAGCACGCCGGGCCTGGGGACCGACGTGGTGCTGTCGGTGCCGGCGGCTGCGTCGTGATGGGGCACGGTCGCGCGTGGGCGACCGGTGCGGGCGGGAAAATCCTAGTGCGGACCCGGCGCCAGGCGGCCTACAGTCTCGCCACTCGCCGCGGGGCACCTGTCTGGTGCTCGCCGCGCGGGGGGCTGAGGAGACACGTCAGCACGCACCACGGCCAAGCGTCGTGGTGAGCTCAGGACAGGTCGCAGTTGGGGCCGATGCAAAAAACGCGAGGGGCGCCGGGACTACCACCCGGCGCCCCTTTGTCTTTGCCAGGGGAGTTCCTCGACGTGCGGATCGAGGGCAAACCCTCTTCTATATAAGCATATTGTGATGAACGATATCGCTTGGAAGCGTCGCGCATCTGCGGCGCCGGTCGCCAGGAGACCACGATCTTGAGCCGCGACGACGAGCACCGCCCCGGGCGGTTGTGCAAGGCTCCGGAGAGCTTCCTCGACGTGGCCGGCGTGCGCACGGTGTTCGACGAAGCGCGGCAGGGGCGGCGCGACTTCATCCGGCGCGCCTTCGCGGCAGTGAGCGGCGCGGCCGTGGGCGGCGCCGCGATGGTGCCTGCGGCGCGGGCAGCCGGCGCTATCGGCGGCGACGGCGACCCGGCCATCCTCGCGCCGCCGGCGCACAGCACCGGCCTGGGCCAGCCGGTGGCGACCGATGGTTATGGCAAGCCGTCGAAGTACGAAGCCAACGTGCAGCGCCGCATCAGCCCCGGGCTGACGCAGACGCACCAGGCCTCGGTTTCGTTCGCGCCGCTGCAGTCGCTGTTCGGCATCGTCACGCCCAGCGGGCTGCACTTCGAGCGTCATCACCAGGGCTGGTGGGACATCGATCCGGCCCGGCACCGCCTGATGATCAACGGCTCCGACGGCGCGATCGTCAAGCAGACTATGGTCTACACGCTGGACGAGCTGATGCGGCTGCCGTCGGTCTCGCGCTTCCACTTCATCGAATGCGGTGCGAACACCGGGATGGAGTGGGGCAACGTCGCGGTGCCGACCTGCCAGTACACGCACGGCATGCTGAGCTGCAGTGAGTTCACTGGCGTGCCGCTCGCGCTGCTGTTCGAGCGCTGCGGTGTCGACTTCAAGCGCGGCCGCTTCGTGCTCGCCGAAGGCGCCGACGGTTCGGCCATGACGCGCACGATCCCGATGGCGCTGGTCGAAAGCGGCGCGGTGCTGGTCGCCTACGGCCAGAACGGCGAGATGCTGCGCCCCGAGAACGGCTACCCGCTGCGCCTGGTCGTGCCCGGCGTGCAGGGTGTGAGCTGGGTCAAGTACCTGCGCCGGCTCGAGGTCGGCGACCAGCCGTACGGCACCAAGGACGAGACGCTGCACTACGTCGACCTGATGCCCGATGGACGGCACCGCCAGTACACCAGCCTGCAGGAGTGCAAGAGCGTCGTCACGACGCCGTCCGGCGGCCAGGTGCTGCTGGACCGCGGCTACTACAGCATCAGCGGGCTCGCCTGGTCGGGCCGCGGCAAGGTCGCGCGGGTCGATGTCTCGACCGACGGCGGCCGCGAGTGGCGCCGCGCGCGCCTGCAGGCCCCGGTGCTGGACCGGGCGCTGACCCGCTTCACGCTGGACTGGGTCTGGGACGGCAAGCCGGCGCTGGTGCAGAGCCGCGCGACGGACGAGACCGGTTATGTGCAGCCGAGCTACGCGCAGCTGCGCGCGGTGCGCGGCTCGCGCTCGATCTATCACAACAACGCGGTCCAGACCTGGTGGGTGCAGGAGAGCGGCGAGGTGCGCAATGTGCAGCTGGCGGCGTGACTGGCGGTCCGCGCTCGCGGCTGTTGCGCTCGTATCGGTGGCGGGGCCGATCGTGTCGGCCGCACCCGCGACCGCCGCGCGCGACACCTATCCCGGCATTGGCCGCGCGGCCACGGCGAGCGAGCTGCAGGCCTGGGACCTCGACGTGCGGCCGGACTTCAAGGGCTTGCCGCCGGGTGCCGGCAGCGTCGCGCAGGGCCAGGTCGTGTGGGAGAGCAAGTGCGCGTCGTGCCACGGCATCTTCGGCGAGAGCGGCGAGGTGTTCTTCCCCATCGTCGGCGGCACGACCGGCGACGACCTGCGCACCGGCCGCGTCGCGCGACTGACCGACAACGCCTACCCGGGCCGCACGACGCTGATGAAGCTCGCGACCGTTTCGACGCTGTGGGACTACATCCGGCGCGCGATGCCGTGGAACCAGCCGAAGTCGCTCGCGGTCGACGAGGTTTATGCGGTCAGCGCGTACATCCTGAACCTGGGCGGCATCGTGCCCGACGACTTCGTGCTGTCCGACCGCACGATGGCCGAGGCGCAGCGCCGGCTGCCCAACCGCAACGGCATGCGCACCGACCATGCGCTGTGGCCCGGCCGCGAGCTCGGCTCCCGCGTGCCCGACGTGGGGGCGCGGGCCTGCATGCACGCCTGCGTGTCGGAGCCGGCGGTGGTGGCATCGACGCTGCCCGACTACGCGCGGGACGCGCACGGCAACCTCGCGGACCAGAACCGGCTCGACGGGCCGCAGCGCGGCGTGCAGACCGTGGCGCCGGCGGCGGCCGCCTCGGTGCCGGCAGCGGCCGCGGAATCCGCCGCCGCACCGACCGCGCTGCTCGAGCGCAACAGC
>DATEFR010000842.1:0-3044 GCA_035280545.1 Burkholderiaceae bacterium
GGGCCAGGACGCGGTGGTCGCGGCCTTCATGCGTCAGCCGCTGGGCGAACTGCAGCGCGAGGACGAGTTCATTCTCGGCCTCGCCCAGCCGCTGAGCGTCGTGCTGAAGGACAGCGAGCAGCTGGGTGCCGTCAGCGTCCGCATCGTCGTGGCCTTCAGCGCGCTGGCCGTGCTGGTGGCGGCCTTGCTGGCGCGTGCCTTGACCCAGCCGCTGGGTCAGATCGTCGACGCGGTGCAGCGCTTTGCCGACGGCGCCCCGGGCGGCCGTCTTCCCGGCGCCCGCCAGGACGAGATCGGCCTGCTGGCGCGCAGCATCGAGAACATGCAGCACCAGATCCGCGCGCAATTCGCGACGCTGGAACAGAAGCAGGGCGAACTCGACAGGCTGGCCAGCCACGACAGCCTGACGGGGCTGCACAACCGGCGCCTGTTCCTCGACCGCCTCGATCACGCACTGGCCCACGCCAAGCGCACCGGGGGCCGGCTGGCGCTGCTGTTCATCGACCTCGACAACTTCAAGACCATCAACGACGAGCTCGGCCACGCCGCGGGCGACTATGTGTTGCGTGCGTTGGCGCAGCGCCTGAAGCATGTGGTGCGCGAGATCGACACCGTGGCGCGCATCGGTGGCGACGAGTTCATCGTCCTGCTCGACGAAGTCGCTGACATCGACGGCCTGTCGATCGTCGCGCAGAAGGTGCTCGACGTCCTGTCGCGGCCGGTGCGCCGTGGCGAGGAAGACCTGGTGCTGGGCGCCAGCATCGGCGTCAGTTGTTATCCGGTCGACGGCGAGAGCGCCACCGAGTTGATCGCCGCCGCCGATCGGGCGATGTACCGTGCCAAGTCGGGCGGGAGGATGCGCGTTTGCCTGGCGGGCGACGGCGGCGAGGCCGGGGGCGAGGCGGTGACGGTCAGCTGATCGCGCGACCGTCCTGGCCTTCAAGGCTTCAGATGCCGCGATTCAGAAGATGCTTCCCGCCCGGGTGGAGGTGAACTCCCCGACGACGGGTCCGGCCAAGGGTTCCAACCTGAACGTGGTCCTGATCGATCAAACAATGGCGCAGGATGCCGATGGCAAGCCGTTGAATCCCTTGCGTGGCGCGGCTTTGGCCACCCCGGCCAAGAAAGCGGGCACCGATACAGCGGGAACCATGGTGGTCAGCGGGCTCTTCGAGCCTCATGGTCCCGACGGAAATGGCACAGAGCAATTGATCAGCGTCACGTCGATCCCGTCGTACTCACGGCAGGTTTTCTTGCCGAGCCCGTAGCGAGCGGCAAGTACAAGCGAGTCACTCGCGGTCAGCCGGCGTACTCCGCGCGCCTGTGGCCCTAGCGCAGCCAGCAGGCCTTCCCGCTGCCGACGAGCGGGTCGGTGAACGTGGTGTTGTTGCATGCCACGGCGGTACCGCCCGGCACGACGCGCCCGATGTAGCGGCCACTCGCCCCGTACAGCACCGTGGCCGTGGTGCCCGCGGGCACGGTGCACGTGGCGTTCTCGGCCGCACACTTCACGGCGGCGACGTAGTAGCACGCCTTCGCGGTGCCGGACGACGGATCGCCGAAGCTCGTGTTGTTGCAGGCAATCGAACCCGACACGACGCCCATGCTGGTGTAGCTGCCGTTGGCACCGTAGTAGACAGTGGCCGGCGTTCCGCTCGGCAGCGTGCAGGTGCTTCGCTCGGCAGCACATTTCACCGCGCCGGCCGGCAACGCGGCCGGCGGTACGGCCTCTTCGCTGCCGATCTGCCCGAGGTAGGCGACCAGATTGGCGAGGTCTGCGTCGACCAGCGTCACGCCGCGGTGCGCCGTCACCGCTGCGCCCAGAGCCGTGGTCGAACCGTCATGCAGATAGGGGCCGGTCAGCGCCACGTCGCGCAGTGTCGGCACGTCGATGCCGCTGAGCGCCGCACCCAGGCGCTTGCCGCTGCTGGCCTTGATCGTCCCCACGTCGGCCAGCAACAAGCCGCTGGTCGCGAAGTTGGTTCCGCCGTGACAGCTCGCGCAGTTCTGGTTCGCGAACACGCTGCGGCCGGCACTGGCGGCCGCCGTCAGGGCGCCGGTGCTGGTGCGCTGTGCGCTCGGCGACATCGCGGACAGCGAAGCCACATAGGCTGCCAAGGCATCGAGGTCGGCACTCGCGCCGGCCTTGGCCGTGCCCAAAGGCTGACTGCGCGTGCCGGTGTTGTACGCGGCATCGCTCATCAGGCCGGTGCCGCCGGCCAGGTTGCGGATCTGGCCCTCGAAGTCCTGCACCTCGTCGAAGTTGCCGCTCCAGTGCAGCCGCCCATGGCCCATGCCGGAGCGCCCGCGCAGGCTGATGGTGTTGCGCAGGCCCTCGCCTTGGGCCGTCAGGTCCCAGGTCCGGCCGTCATGGGCACCGTCGTGGTGGCAGCTCGCGCAGCTCAGGTACGCGTCGCGTGTCAGACGGGTGTCGCGTGCGTCGTAGAAATACTGCTTGCCCAGCAGCACGCTGGCACCGAGCTTCTCGGTACCGACGCTGCCGACAGTCGCCACCAGCGTGCTCGCGAACTCGCCGCGCGCCGTGAGCGCGGAGATGTCGACGACGCTGACGCTGCGCGCGATGAAGTTGTGGACGTACAGCCGCGTGTTGTCGGCCGACACCACCACGCCTTGCGGCGCGAGGCCGGCCTCGATCCGGAACAGCTCCTTGCCGCCGATCGCATTGACGACCGCCACCTGACGCGAGGTTTCGAGCGCGACGAACAGATAGGCGCCGGTCGCGTCGAAGGCCGCGGCGCTGGCGACGCCGGCGTTGTCGTGGTCGATGCGCGACGGATAGTCTTCGCTCGACGTTCCGAGGTCGATGCGCGAGCTGATGGCGCGCACGGTGTTCTGGAAGTCCAGGCTCAGGCCGTTGCGCAAGGCGCCGCGCATGATGTTGTCCTGTTTCGACGGAACCCATGCCGAGGCCCCGTCCGGAGCGATCACGGCCGCGCCCAGGTAGTTGGGCACGCCGCTACCGGAAATCTCGGTGTCGGTCTTGCCGCTGTGCCGCAGCACGATCGTCGAGCTCACGCTCATGC
>DATEFR010000843.1:0-7987 GCA_035280545.1 Burkholderiaceae bacterium
CTCGCCGCCGATCGACATGCCGTTGCTGATCGTCTGCATCGTCGTGTACTCGTCGTACTTGACCTCGGCGGCGAACGCGTCGATCGCGCACGAGCACTTGTTGACCATCTCGAAGTACGGGCCCGGGTTGGCGCGCATGCAATCCTCGACGTACAGCACGCGCGCCGAGGTCGGGAAGTCGTTGGCGTGCGCGGCGCCGCCGGCGACGGCCCAAGCGGCGAACACGACAGCGCTGAGTAGCGGCGAGCGAATGGTCGAAAGGTTCATGGCAGGTCCGTGGCGGTGAGGTAGGGGCGCATCATCGCGCGGCCGTCGCGCCGTCGATCAGCAGCTCCTCGGCGAGCAGGGGCGGCGCATCGGCGCCCTTGGCCGTGTCGGCGACGAACGCGCGTATGCCGTACACGCCGCCCGGCACGGCGTCCGAGAGCGTGAACACGTAGCGCTTGTTCGCAAACTGCTCGAAGCGCGGGCGGTTCGGATCGTCGACGTACGGCGTGACCGTGAACTCCTGTCCGGCGACGGTCTTGCCGCGATAGCGCAGCGTCACGGCGCGCTGCTGCGCGCCCTGGTAGATGGCCATCCGGATCCGCTTGCGGAAATAGGCCGACTTGCCGGTGGTCAGGCGCTGCATCTCGCGCACATCGCGTTCGAGAAAGTACAGCGTCACCGGGTTGCCCGATGCGCCCTCGACCGGCGGCAGCTCGAACCGGCGCTCGCCGCTCAGGAACTCGCCGGTCACGTCGCAGCAGCGGCCGGTGCCCGGCTGCGCCTTCAGCGCCATCGCCACCGTGTCGTCGAATGTCGGCTCGAGGCTGCCGCTGTGGCGGAACTGGTAACGCAGGGTCAGCGGCGGGCGCAGCTTGGCGAATTGATCGGTCATGAACAGAGCACGCTCGGCGGCCGAAAAGTCCCGGGCGGGTTCTTCGGCTTGCGCCGGGGCGACCGGCGCAGCGATGGCCGTCGCGGCGAGCACGATCGCGAATGCAGTGCGCACGGTCAATTCTTCGGCACCCCGTACGATGCATCCACCACCGGAACGCCGTACTCCTTCAGGATGGCCTGGATGTCGGCCCTGCGCGACTCGATCAGGCCCTCGATCTGCTGTTTCCATTCGCGCTCGCCGTAGCGCACGCCCATCGCCATCTCGTAGTCGAGCCGGATGCCGGGCTCCGACTTCAACGGCAGCACGATCAGCTGCGGCGCCTTGACGCGCTGCGCGTAGTAGCCGGCGATCGGGCCCCAGACGATGGCCGCGTCGAGCTTGCCGCTGGCCAGGTCCTTCTCGATGATCTCGCCCGGGTACTGCTGCGGGTCCGGGTTCATGATCGGGTAGGGCACGCCGCTTCCCAGCAACTGGTGTCGCGACAGCCACTCGGAGGCAGGCGAGCGGTCGTACACGCCGATACGCATCGCGCGCAGCTTGGCCGGGTCCTGCGCGAGGAATTCGCCGACCGTGCCGACGTCGTCCATGCCTTTGCCTTTCGGAAAGACCAGGGCATAGGTCGAGCGGTAATAAGGCTTGGTGACCGAGACGCCTTCTTCGAATCCCACCGGCACGCCCATCACGATGTCGCACGGATAGTCCTGGCCCGGCAGCTTGTAGCGCAGCGTGTTGCGGATGAATGCAAGGCGCTGCGGGAACGAGTAGTAGCTGACCGGCAGGTTCAAGGCCTTGCCGAAGACCTCGGCAATGCGGTTCTCGATGCCCTCGCCCTTGGTGTTGGAGAACGGCAGGTTGTTCGGATCCTGGCACACGCGCAGTTCCGAGCGCTTCGCAGCCGCGTCCTGGGCCGCGGCACTGCCTGCCGCGGGGACGAGGGCGCAAGCCGCCATCAGCCAGGCAACCGGCGCGGTGCGCCAGCGGTGGAGGCCGAGGTGCCGCACCCCGGCCGGATTCATGGCATGGCCTCGACGCGTGCCTTCGTGATCGCGCCGTCGGAGCGGCCCTTCAGGTAGGCGTAGAGCTGGTCGATGTTCTTCATCACTTCCGCATTGCCCGAGAAGGCGATCATCTGCGTGTTGGGACGCCCCTTGGTAACGGTCTGAACGAACTCGTCCTTGGTCAGGGTTTTCAGGCTGTTGATCAGGGAGGGTCCGACCAGGCCTTCCTGGTTGGCGCCGTGGCAACGGTCGCAGGCCGCGGAACGCCAGGTTCTGAAGCCCTGCAGCGTGTTGGGATCGACCTTGTAGCCGTCGACGACGGTGTAAAGCTTGCTGGAGGTGGGAGCCGATGCGGCCTGGCCGAATGCCGTGACGGCCGAGGCGAATAACAGCGCGGAGCAGAGTGTCTTGGAGTACTTCATGTAGCGTCGGTGGATCTGGACAAAAACGTCTGGATAAAAACGGGGATGGCCTCCCAACGAGAAAGCCATCCCCCCGGTTCGATCGTCATGCGCCGCAATGCATCGCGGCTGCGCTGTTGTTGTCGTGGCGTCGTTGCTTCAGTTCGGCAGCGCGAACACGGTCAGCGAACCACCCAGTTCGGTGTACTTCGCCAGTTCCTTGTAGCCGCCCACCGCGCCCAGACCCTCCTGATCCTTCTCGAGACCCGCCGCCATGCCGATGCCGGCCCAGCCGCCGATGCCCGAGAACACGCCGATGTACTGCTTGCCCTTGTGCTGGTACGTGAACACGTTGCCGATGATCCCAGAGGGCGTCTTGAACTTGAACAGTTCCTTGTTGATGTCCTTCTTGTCGACGCACTTCATGTAACCCTCGAGCGTGCCGTAGCAGGAGATGCCGCCGGCCGTGTTGAGCGCGCCGCTCCAGACCGAGAACTTCTCGGGGTGGCTCTGCACGATCTTGCCGGTGCCCGCGTCCCAGGTGATGTAGTTGCCCATGCCGCCGTGGCTGCCCGGCGCCGGGAACATCGACAGCGTCGCCCCGACGTACGGCTGGCCCGCGGTGTATTCGACCTTGAACGGCTCGTAGTCCATGCAGACGTGGTTCGTCGGCACGTAGAAGAGCTTGGTTTCAGGATCGAACGCGGCCGGCTGCTGGTCCTTGGAGCCGAGTGCCGCCGGGCAGATGCCCTTGGTGTTGACGTCCGGACCGTTCTTCGCGGTCGAGTACTTCGCGACCACTTGCGGGCGGCCGGTCTTCATGTCGACGTTGGTCGCCCAGTTCACCTGCGGGTCGTACTTCTCGGCCACGAGCAGCGCGCCGGTCACGCGGTCCATCGTGTACGCGAAGCCGTTGCGGTCGAAGTGCACCAGCGCCTTGGTCGGCTTGCCCTTGACGTTGATGTCCGCGAGGATCATCTCGTTGATGCCGTCGAAGTCCCACTCGTCGTACGGCGTCATCTGGTAGACCCACTTGGCCTGCCCGGTGTCGACGTCACGCGCGAAGATGGTCATCGACCACTTGTTGTCGCCGGGGCGTTGCGCCGGGTTCCAGGTCGACGGATTGCCGGTGCCGTAGTACATCAGGTTCAGCGCCTTGTCGTAGCTGTACCAGCCCCACGTCGTGCCGCCGCCCGTCTTCCACTGGTCGCCCTGCCAGGTCTTGATCGACGAGTCCTTGCCGACCGGCGCCATCTTGCCGTCGGTCCAGGTCATCGTCTTGTCGGGGTCGATCAGCATTTCGGCGTCCGGGCCGACGCTGTAGCCCTTCCAGGCCAGCTTGCCGTCGGACAGGTTGTACGCCGCGATGAAGCCGCGCACACCCCATTCGCCGCCGCTGATGCCGGTGATGACCTTGTCCTTGAAGACGTGCGGGGCATTGGTGTTCACCGCACCCAGCTTCGGGTCGCCGTTCTTGACGCTCCAGACCACTTTGCCGGTCTTGGCGTCCAGCGCGACCAGCGTGCTGTCGGCCTGCTGCAGGATCACCTTGCCTTCCGCATAGGCCACGCCGCGGTTGACCGTGTCGCAGCACATCTGCGGGATCACCGCCGGATCCTGCTTGGGCTCGTACTTCCAGAGGATCTGCTGGTTGTCGAGATTCAGCGCATACACCTTGTTCGGGAACGGCGAATGCAGGTACATCACGCCGTCCACCACCAGCGGCGAGCCTTCGTGGCCGCGCAGTACGCCAGTCGAGAAGGTCCAGGCCACTTGCATCTTGCCGACGTTGGCGGCCGTGATCTGCTTGAGCTGCGAGTACCGATGGTTGTACATGTCACCCGCTTGCATCGCCCAATTACCGGAGTTCGCGATGTTCTTCTCCACATCGGCGTTGGCAAGCGCCAACGCTGGTAGAGCGAGCAACGCCAACCCCAACTGGCGTACAAGGCCCGCACTCGATAGCCGAGAAAGTCTCATTGAATGTCTCCTTGCTTGAGGGTGGTCTAGGATCTTGCGAAGGTCGCCACCGGATTCCCCGCACGATGTCTTGCAAAAAGGCGCGACCGCAACATCCATGCCCAACTCAACGCGCATTGAAACTGCCGGTTGTCAGCGCACACGCTAAGCAAGGCCATTGCGCACTCCTGGACGCGTGCACCTGCGAGGAAATTCAAGGTAAAGGACAGGCACGCACGCGGCCCTCGGGAAATCCCGGAGATCGCGGCGCCATGCGTCATCGCGCGACGCGGCTACCAGCGGCGTTGCAGGCGTTCGCCGGCGAAACGTTCCTATTCACTTTTGGCGCAGAGTGTTCCACCTTCAGTGGGCGACAGACGCAGCGTTGCGCGAGTCCGGACGGCTCGCATGCACGGCTGTCGGCGGCGCAGAAGTTGCAGTACCGTTGCCACTCCATGCTGCGAACCACCAACCTCACCAAGCGCTACGGTCAGACCATCGCCTTGAAATCCTTGTCCGTGCAGGTCGGGCGCGGTGAGTTCGTCGCCTTGCTGGGGCCCAACGGCGCCGGCAAATCGACGCTGTTCCAGGTGCTCACCGGCTTGTTCGCCGCCGATGCCGGCGAGGTCGAAGTCGCCGGCCATTCGCTGCGCCACTCGGCGCGTCTGGCGCTGCGTCACATCGGCGTGGTGTTCCAGCAGATCGCGCTGGATCTGGACCTGAGCATCCGGCGCAATCTGCTGTTTCAGGCCGACCTGCAGGGCGTGCCGCGCGGCGTCGCGCTGGCGCGCATCGAAGCCGGCTGCGCTCGGCTGGGCCTGGACGCGAATCTGGACCGCAAGGTGCGCGAGCTGTCCGGCGGCAACCGGCGCAAGGTGGAACTCGTGCGCGCCGGGTTGCATCAACCGTCGGTGCTGCTGATGGACGAAGCGACCGTGGGCCTCGATCCCAAGTCGCGCCGCGACCTGCTGAATGCCTTGCACGCCGAAGTGCGGGAGCGCGGCGTGAGCGTGCTGTGGGCGACCCATTGGGTCGAGGAGGCCGAAGAGGCGGACCGCGTGCTCGTGCTGCACAAAGGGTCGCTGGTGGCCGACGGCACGCCGGCCGAGGTGACGCAAGCACTCGGCGAAGCAACGCTGGAAGCGGGGTTCATCAAGCGAACCTCTTGACCGGCCGCAAGAGAAACGGCGCAAGAGTCGGCAACATGACGAACAACACGAAAGCAGGAGACACGCCCTTGACCCCGACCCGCTCACCGAACCGGCTGGCGATCCGCTCGATCTTCTTCTGCGCCCTGTTGTGGTTTGCAGCAGGCGCCTGGGCCCAGCAGGGCACGGCTTACGTGTCGAGCGAGAAAGACGACGCGCTGACGATGATCGACCTCGCCACGCTCGCAATCAAAGGCACGATCCCGACCTGCAAGCGCGGCCGGCACCTGCAGCTCACGCCGGACCGCAAACTGATGCTCGCGTGTTCCGATTCCGGGGTGGCCGACGTGATCGACCCGGCGACGGCCAAGTCGCTGCGCCGCATTCCGCTGGGCGACGACCCGGAGGCGTTCGATCTCTCGCCGGACGGCAAGACCATCTACGTCTCCAGCGAGGACGACGCGGCGGCCGTGTTCATCGACGCCGCCACCGGCAAGAAGGTCAAGGAGGTCAAGGTCGGGCAGGAGCCCGAAGGCGTCAAGGTCAGCGCCGACGGCAAGCTGCTGTACGTGACCTCCGAAGTCGCCAGCCTCGTGCACGTGATCGACACCGCGAGCGGCCAGGTCGTCAAGAACGTCAAGGTCGGCAAGCGGCCGCGCCGCATGGCCATCACGCCCGACGGCAAGGAGCTGTGGGTCACCTGCGAGCTGGATTCCGGCGTGACCATCGTCTCGACCGCCGACAACTCGGTGCTGGCGACCTTGAAGTTCGAGGTGAAGGGGGCGCGCGCGCAGGACATCACGCCGGTCGGCATCCAGATGTCGCGCGACGGCAAGCGCGCGTTCGTCGCGCTGGGCCGCGCCAATCACGTCGCGTTCGTCGACGTGGCGGCGCGCAAGGTCACCGACCTCGTGCTGGTCGGCAAGCGCGCCTGGAACGTCGCGCTGGACAAGAACGAGAAGCGCCTGTTCGTCGTCAACGGCCTGAGCGACGACCTGACGGTGGTCGACGTGCCGGGGGCCAAGCCGATCAAGACCGTGCCGGTCGGGCGCGTGCCGTACGGCGTGGTGGTGGTCGAATGAGGAGGTGGCGGACGTTGCTCGCGCTGACCCTGTTCGTCGCCTTGTTCGATGCGCTCGGCAGCGCCGCCGCGGCGACGCTGAAAGCCACGCTGATCAGCCCCGAGGACGACCCGCGCCTGGAGCGCACGCGCCTGGAGCGCGCCTACCTCGGCCACCCGGGCGGCCCGGCGGCCGACGGCGTGCAGGTTGCGCTCGCCGAAGGCGGATTCGAGCTCGAAGCGGCGGGCGCAACGGTCGCGCTGAGCACGGCCGCGGCGCGCTCGGTCGAGTCGGCGCGCGCCGCCGCGCAGGCGGCCGAGAAGGGCGGTGCGGCGCTGATCCTGACCGACCTGCCGGCCGACTGGACGCTGGCCGTGGCCGATGCCGTCAAGCTGCCGGTGCTCAACATCGGCGCGCCCGACGATGCACTGCGCCAGCAGGATTGCCGCTCACGCCTGTACCACGTGCTGCCCAGCGAACGCATGCGTGCCGATGCGATCGCGCAGACACTGGTCTCGCGCAAATGGAGCAAGCTGCTGCTGCTGATCGGGCCCAACCCCGTCGACCAGCAGCGCGCCGCGACCGCCCAGGCCTCGATCAAGCGTTATGGGCTGCAGGTCGTCGGCACCAAGCCGTTCAAGCTGTCGACCGACCCGCGCGAGCGCGACCTGGCCAACCCGTTGCTGCTAACGGCAGGCAGTAGCTACGACGCGGTCTGGGTCATCGACAGCGACGGCGAGTTCGCGCGCGGGCTGCCGTACCGCACCGTGCTGCCGCGCCCGGTGGTCGGCGATGCCGGGCTGGTCGCGCTGGCCTGGCACGCGCAGTTCGAACGTTATGGAGCGCCGCAGGTGTCGCGTCGCTTCTTCAAGGCCGCGAAGCGGCCGATGACCGACCGCGACTGGGCCGCGTGGCTGGCCGGCAAGACGCTGCTGGCGCTCGCGACCGCCGTGCCCAAAGGGCCGAACAGCGCCTGGGCGCAGGCGCTCGCGAAGACATCGGTCGACGGCTCCAAAGGCGTCAACATGAGCTTTCGTTCCTGGGACGGGCAACTGCGCCAGACCGTGCTGCTGACCGACGGCCAGGGCGTGATCGCGCAGGCGCCGATCGAGGGCCTGCTGCACCCGACCGACGTGCTGGACACGCTGGGCGCCGATGCGCCGGAGAAGCTATGCAAAGCAGCGCGGTGAAGCCCGAAGTCGCGGTGGTCGAGGAGCAAGCCGCGCGGCGCGGGCTCGCTCACGCGTTGCAGGCGCTGCAGGCCATCGTGCTGCGCGAGCTGTTCAAGTTCTCGCGCCAGACCGGCCGCCTGGTCTCGGCGCTGGTGCGCCCGCTGCTCTGGCTCGCGGTGTTCGCGGCCGGCTTTCGCAACGTGTTCGGCGTCGCGATCGTCGAACCCTACGACACCTACATCCCGTACGACGTCTACATCGTGCCCGGGCTGGTCGGCATGGTGCTGCTGTTCAACGGCATGCAGTCGTCGCTCGCGATGGTCTACGACCGCGAGATGGGGCTGATGCGGCTGCTGCTGACCGCG
>DATEFR010000844.1:0-4035 GCA_035280545.1 Burkholderiaceae bacterium
ATCCGCGACCCGCATTACGGCGACGCGTTGTTCCATTTCTTCCAGGACCACTACTTCACGTCGGTCACGACGCTGATGACCTCGCAGCATTTCGACCGTGTCGCGCACCATGCCGACGAGGCCGAGGTGCTGCGCGGCGGCATGCTGCTGTCGTACGGGCTGCACCGCGAGGCCGGCGAGATCTTCGCCCAGCTGATCGAGAAGGGCGCCGAGCCGCCGGTGCGCGACCGCGCCTGGTTCTACCTCGCGAAGATCCGCTACCAGCGCGGCTACCTGGACCAGGCGCAGGACGCGATCGCGCGCATCGAGAACCACCTGCCGCCGGAGCTGCGCGAGGAGCGCGCGCTGCTGCAGGCCAACATCCTGATGGCCCGTGCCGACTACGCGGGTGCTGCCAGTGCGCTCGAGGCGGTCGACGCGAAGACGCCGGGCGCGCGTTACGCACGCTACAACCTCGGCATCGCGCTGATCAAGTCGGGCGACTCGGCGCGCGGCACGACGGTGCTCGACGAGCTGGGCCGCAGCGGCGCCGAGAACGAGGAATACCGCAGCCTGCGCGACCGCGCGAACGTCGCGCTGGGCTTCGCCGCCCTGACCGAGAACCGCCCGAAGGATGCGCGCACCTATCTCGAACGCGTGCGGCTGAAGAGCCTGCACGCGAACAAGGCGCTGCTTGGCTTCGGCTGGGCCGCCGCCGCGCTGAAGGACCCGAAGCTCGCGCTGGTGCCGTGGCTCGAGCTCGCCCAGCGCGACGTCAGCGACTCGGCCGCGCTCGAGGCGCGCATCGCGGTGCCGTATGCCTACGCCGAGCTCGGTGCCTACGGGCAGTCGCTGGAGCGCTACCAGGATGCGATCGGCGCGTTCGAGCGCGAGACCACCGGCCTGGACGAATCGATCAAGGCGATCCGCACCGGCGCGCTGGTCGAGGCGCTGATCGAGCGCAACCCCGGCGACGAGATGGGCTGGTTCTGGAACATCCGCGAGCTGCCCGAGATGCCGCACGCGAACCACCTGACGCAGGTGCTGGCCCAGCACGAGTTCCAGGAAGCGTTCAAGAACTACCGCGACCTGCGTTTCCTCGCGAAGAACCTGGACGACTGGCGCGAGAAGTTGACCGTGTTCCAGGACATGCTGGACAACCGAAAGAAGGCCTATGCCGAGCGCCTGCCGCAGGTGCGCAAGCAGGCCGGCGAGCTGGACCTGGCCGCCTTGCGCAAGCGGCGCGAGGCCGTCGCGGCCGAGGTCGCGCGCGGCGAGGCCGATGCCGATGGCATCGCGTTCGCCGATGCGAAGCAGACCGAGCTGTTGAAGCGCCTGGCCGACGTGCAAGCCGCGCTGAAGGGCGGCGCGCTGAGCGAGGCCGAGCTCGCGCCGCTGCGCGAACGTGCGCGGCTCGCGGCCGGCGTGCTGAACTGGAACCTCGCGCAGGAGTTCCCGGCGCGCGTCTGGGATGCGAAGAAGGGGCTGACCGCGATCGATGGGCAGATCGAGCAGGCGGAGCGACTCGATGCCGCGCTCGCGCAGGCGCAGCGCGACGAGCCGGCGCGCTTCGAGCGCTTTGCCAAGCGCATCGCCGCGCTCACGCCGCTGCTCGATGTGATGATTCCGCGCGTCGCCGCGCTGAGCAAGGAACAGCAGGGCGTCGTGCAGGACATCGCGGTCGCCGCGCTGACCGAGCAGAAGGAACGTCTCGCGGCCTACTCGACCCAGGCGCGCTTCGCGGTCGCGCAGCTCTACGACCGCGCCACCGCCGGCGGCGCGCCCGACGCCGGCACCAACACCGCCGCGAGCAAGGAGGCCGACCGTGCGGCCAAGCCCTAAGCTCGCCCTGCTCGCGGCCAGCCTGGTCGCCGCCGGCCTGTTGGCGGGCTGCGCGAGCGGCCAGCGCGGCACGCCCGACAACGAGCCCACGCTGAAAACGCTGGCCGGCCGCAGCGTCGCGGTCGAGAAGGATGCCGGCGTCGTCGCGAACGAACAGCAGGCGATAGACGCGTACAAGAAGTTCCTGGCCGTCACCGCTGCGGCACCGCAGGCGCCGCAGCGCGCCGAGGCGATGCGCCGCATCGGCGACTTGGAGATGGACAGCGCCGACACGAAGAGCGTGAGCGGCCAGAGCGCCAACGGCCCCGACTACAAGGCCGCGATCGCGCGTTACCAGGACTACCTGAAGACCTACCCGGACGACCCGGGCAACGACCGCGTGCTGTACCAGCTCTCGCGCGCCTACGAGCAAGGCGGCGACCTGGACGCGGCGTTGAAGGTGTTGAACAGGCTGGTCAAGGACTACCCGGCGACCAAGTACCGCGAGGAAGCGCAGTTCCGCCGCGGCGAGCTGCTGTTCACGGCACGCGACTATGCCAACGCCGAGAAGGCGTATTCGACGGTGCTCGCGGCCGGCGCCGAGAACCCGTACCACGACCGTGCGCTGTACATGCACGGCTGGTCGCTGTTCAAGCAGGGCCGGCTCGAGGATGGGCTGCGTTCGTTCTTCGGGGGGCTGGACATCAAGGTCGGGAATCGGGAAGGTGAAGCCGGCATCGAATCGCTGAAAGACCTGAGCCGCGCCGACCGCGAACTGGTCGAGGACACGTTCCGCGTCACCAGCATCAGCCTCGCGAACCTGCAGGGCGCCGAGGCGATCCCGCCGTACATCGACTCGCCCACCCGCAAGTCGTACGAATTCCGCGTCTACGAGCAGCTGGGCGAGCTCTACATCAAGCAGGAGCGCGTGAAGGACGCGGCCGATACCTTCGGCCTGTTCGCGCGCCGCAACCCGCTGCACGCCCAGGCGCCCCAGCTGCAGGCGCGCGTGATCGAGATCTACGAGAAGAACGGCTTCGCGACGCTGGCACT
This sequence comes from Burkholderiaceae bacterium, assembly GCA_035280545.1. GTDB lineage: Bacteria > Pseudomonadota > Gammaproteobacteria > Burkholderiales > Burkholderiaceae_C > DATCSE01. Next base: position 2,854 of record DATEFR010000844.1, read on the forward strand.
CGAGGCGAAGAAGGAATACGTCGCGCGCTACGGTTCGACCAGCGAGTTCCGCAAGGCCAACCCGCAGGGCTGGCAGAAGGCGCAGCCGCTGGTGAAGACGCACGTCGCCGAGCTCGCGCAGCACTACCATGCGAGCGCGCAGAAGAGCAAGGCGAGCGCCGACTACCAGGAGGCGGTGCGCTGGTACCGCGAATACCTCGCGTCGTTCCCGGACGATCCGCAGGCCGCGCAGCACAACTTCCTGCTCGCCGAGCTGCTGTTCGAGGACTCGCGCTATGCCGAGGCCAGCGTCGAGTACGAGAAGGCCGCGTACGGCTACCCGGCGCATGCGAAGAGTGCCGATGCCGGTTATGCCGCGCTGCTCGCTTACGCGCAGCAGCAGAAGAAGGCATCGCCAGCCGAGGTTCCCGCGCTGCAGCAGGCCAGCGTCGCGAGCGCGTTGCGTTTTGCGAAGGCCTTCCCCGGCGACACGCGGGCCGGCCCGGTGCTGACCGACGCGGCCGAAAAGCTCTACGCGCTGAAAGACGGCGAGCGGGCCGCGGCCGTCGCGCAGCAGGTGCTGGACCTGAAGCCGCCGGCGGCCGACGCGCAGCGCCGTGTCGCGTGGACCGTGCTCGCGCACACCTCGTTCGAGCGCGGCGCGTTCGACCAGTCCGAGAAGCAGTACGCCGAGGTGCTGAAGCTGGTGCCCGAGAAGGACCCGGCGCGCAACGAGCTGGTCGAGCGCCAGGCCGCTTCGATCTACAAGCAGGGCGAGCAGGCGCGCGCGGCCGGCAAGGCGAGCGACGCGGTCGCGGCGTTCCAGCGTGTTGGCACGGTCGCGCCGCAATCGAGCGTGCGCGCCGCGGCGCAGTACGACGCGGCCGCCGCGATGATCTCGATGAAGGACTGGGACGGCGCCGCCAAGACGCTGGAAGACTTCCGCCAGCGCTTCCCGAATCATGCGTTGCAGGCCGACGTCAGCAGCAAGCTCGCGGTCGCGTACACCGAGAAGGGCCAGTGGGCCGGCGCGGCCGGCGAGTTCGAGCGCCTCGCGGCCTCGAGCAAGGACCCGAAGATCGCACGCGATGCCTTGTGGCAGGCAGCCGAGTTCTACGAGAAGGCAAACGCACGCCCGGCCGCGACCAAGGCCTACGAGCGCTACCTCCAGCAGAACCCGCAGCCGCTCGAGCCGGCCGTCGA
>DATEFR010000845.1:0-8880 GCA_035280545.1 Burkholderiaceae bacterium
CTGGATCGCGAGCATCGAGACCGAGCCTTCGACGCGGTTGGCGACCAGTGCCAGCGTGCCGGCCCGGTTGATCGAAACGCCGGACGCGCCCGCGCCGGTGTGCAGGCTGCCGACGACACGCGACGCGGCGTTCCCGCTCGGATCGAGCGCGACGACCGATACGAGATCGAATGCCGCCACCTTGGTCGGGTCAGCCGGGTCGCGCCGCGTCGCCGCGCTCACGAGCGCGAGACCGCCACCGGGGGCAATGGCGATCGAGCTGGGCGGCCCGACCAGTCAGTCGACGCTGGCGCCGGACAGCTTGACCAGCTTGCCCCACTTGTCGATCTCCTGCTCCACGATCTTCTTGAACTCGGCCGGCGCGTTGCCCACCGGCGTGGAGCCCTGGTCGGCCAGGGTCGTGCGGAAGGCTGGGTCCTGCGTCACCTTCCGGATCGCGAGCGCGAGCTTGTCGATGACGGCCGGCGGCGTGGCCGCGGGCGCGAAGACGCCATTCCACAGCGCCACCTCGAAGCCGGGCAGCGCCTCGGCGATCGCCGGCACGTTCGGCAGGCGGGCCGAGCGGCCCTTCGTCGTGACGCCGAGCGCCCGCAGCTTGCCGCTCTCGATGTACGACAGCACCTCGACCAGCGGCGAGAACACCGCCTGGACCTGCCCGCCCATCAGGTCGGTGTTCGCGGGCGCCCCGCCCTTGTACGGCACGTGCAGCATGTCGCCCTTGGCCATGCTGTTGAACAGCGCGCCGGACAGGTGCGAGGCCGATCCGTTGCCGGCAGAGCCGTAGCTGATGGGCCTCTTCTTCTGCTTCACGTAGTCGACGAACTCGGGCAGGGTCTTGGCCGGCACGTCGTTGTTGACCGTGAGCACATTCGGGATCACGGCGACCTGGGACACCGGCACGAGGTCCTTGCGCACATCGAAGCCCGTGGTCTTGTACAGCGTGACGTTGGTGGCGATCGAGCTCGTCGCCAACAAGATCGTGTAGCCGTCCGGGTCGGCCTTCGCCACGAACGCCGAGCCGATGTTGCTGCCGGCACCCGCTCGGTTGTCGATGATGACCTGCTGGCTCAACTCCTTGCCGAGTTTCTCGGCGAGCAGGCGGGCGGTGGCATCTGTGCTGCCGCCTGCGGCGAACGGCACGACCAGCGTGATGACCTTCTTCGAGGGCCACTCGTCGGCGTGGGAGGCGAAGCCCGCCGCGGCCAGACAGGCGGCGAGCGCGATGCGAAACAGAGGACGTCGGGTCATGGTTGTCTCCACGTGAGTCGAAGCGAACGAATGCGCGTTCCTGGCCCTTTCGGGCAAGGCGCGGCCGAAGCCGCACGACCTTGCGTGCCGCGGCCAGTGGTCGGAAACGGAGCGGCGACGAGCCGGTACCCGGCCCGCATCGAGGACGGACCTAGTCGGCCGGCGGACGGTCGACGCGTGGGCTCCGGGTGGTCACCGAAACGACTCCCGCATCGGCATCCATCTCGATGAAGTCGCCGTTGGCAATGGCGAGCGTCGGATCCTGATCGAGCTTGGCCACCACCGGAATGCCGCCGATGATCGCGCCGATCGTGGTGATCGGCTCCGGGGTCACCTGAACGAATGCCACTGGGGCCGTGCCTCGCGACACCATGTCGTAGATCTTGTACGACCCGCCGGTACTCCCTTTCCCGGTGAGAAACACCAGCACCTTGCCGGCGATGTTGACGCCTTCGAGTTCGTGGCCGGGCTCGGTGACGATCCCCGTCATGTTGTCGACACCACCGTTGAAGCTGATCGCCTCCTTGGTGACGATGGCCTCGCCGCTCGCCTTTCCTTTGACGATCTTGCGACCCTTCAGGATGAGCTTTTCCGCCGCCATGACGCCTACCTCCACACGCCGTTGATGGCGGCACTCATGACCCGATCCAGGTTCCCGTAGTGAGTGGGAAGGCCGAACTGTCCGGGCGCGTAGAACGCCATCTTGGCGGAGTTGGTCGTCAGAGTCTTGTACCCCTTCTTCGGAGCGATCACCCGGCTGCGCGCCAGGAAGGGACAGGTCTCCCGGACCACGACCCCGCCCGCTTCCTCGATGGCCTTGATGTAGCCGACGCGCTCTGCCATTGCGTACATCGCGCCGGCCGTCGTCACCCACAGGGACACATCCTTGTGGACCTTCTTGCCTTGCAAGGCGTCGGCGACCTGGCGAATCTCCTCCACCGAAGCATTCGGACAGCCGACCAGAATCCAGTCCACGTGGTCCGACGGTTCCTTGTTCAGGGCCGCCTCCGCCTTCGCTTTCTCCGCGTCGTCGAAGACGAACACCTTTTCGGGCTTGCGTCCGCCGAACGCTTCTGCCAACGTGGCCGCCTCGGGCGTCACGCCCACGGCGTGGAACATGCTTACGGCGCCCGAAGCAGCCAGGGCGGCGCTCAGCGCCTTGACCTGTTCGAGCGTCGGATCGGTCGGAACACCCGTGAACACCGGCGTGTCCTGTCCTGCCAGCCTCCCGGCGAAGTAGCCGAGCGTCCCATAGTCCGTCATGTCGTCGAGCGCCGTCTCCACCTTGATCAGGAGCTTCCCGTAGCGGTTCTCCTTCAAGTGGAAGCCGTACTCCGGCGTGCGCCCCGTCAGCGCCGAGGCCAGTGCGCTCGGGCCGCCCTCGCGGTTGGTCCTGGCGCCGCAGATGGAGTTCGCGAATACCACTGCCGATGACTCGCCCCATGCCATGTGCTCGCCGAAGCGCGGCATGTTGCCCACGAGGTACGGGATGCAGGTGTTGCACGTGTTGGCGCCCATCCCCGCATAGGCATCGGTCAGCCGCGTCTGCAAGATGCTGTCCGACTCGGGAATGCCGATCTCCTCCCATTGGGTCGGATCGACGGCGGTGGGATTCGTCGTGACCTTGGTGATGAAGGTGCCGCCCTTCTTCCTGATGTCTTCGACGAAGCGGGTTCCGGCCTCCTCGGCAACCAGCACCGAGGAGCCCGCCATGTGCACGTTGTTGACCGCCACCAGGCGTTCGGCGCCGAAGCTCTCTCCCAAGGCCACCAGGATCTCCATCGCCTGCTTGACCGCGAGACCCTTGTCCCCGTCCAGCATTCGAGTCTCTTCGTCGGTCAGCAACATGCGCGAATCTCCGTTCGAAAGACGCCCGGCGTCGTCAGATGCCGCGGTTGTTCGGATGGCGATACGTCTCGCGCGCCGCCTCGGGCATCGGGTAACTCAGGGCGAATTCTGGGCACGCATCTTCATCATGAAAAGCGATAAATCGGAATCGATCTATATTCCTCCCTGCGATTGACTCGGGACCGAGAGGAACGCATCCATGATGACCTTCAAGCAGCTGGAAGCGTTCTTCCGGGTCGTCCAGGCCGGCGGCTTCGCGCAGGCGGCGACCCAGCTTCACACCACGCAATCAGCCGTCTCCAAGCGGGTGCAGGAACTGGAGTCCGCGTTCGATACACCCTTGTTCGACCGCTCGTCGCACCGGGCGCGGCTGACGGAAAAGGGCGAGCAGATGTTCCTGCTCGCGAAGCGGCTGCTCGAGCAGCGCGACGCGACGGTCGAGCAGATGCAGCGCCCCGAAGTCTTGGAGCGGCACGTCCGGATCGGGGTGACCGAGTTGACGGCCATGACGTGGCTGCCGCGACTTGTCAGTGCCATCCAGGCTCGCTATCCACGCGTGATCATCGAGCCGCGCGTCGATGGGAGTGCCATGCTCCGGGACAGGCTGCTGGCCGACGAGGTGGACCTGATGATCGTGCCCGACGTGTTCGACGACCAGCGGTTCGTGTCCAAGCGCGTCGGTGTGGTGGAGCATGCATGGATGTGCAAGCCTGGGCTGCTAGGGCGGCGCCGGCGGCTGCGCATGCACGAGCTGGCAACGCACCGGCTGCTGACTCAGGATGACCGCTCCGGTACGGGTCTGCTCTACAACCGGTGGTTTCGATCCATCGGCGTGAAGCCGGAGAGCATGCTGATCAGCACGAGCCTGGTCGCTCTCATCGGTCTCGCGGTCTCGGGCATGGGTGTCAGCTATCTTCCCAGGAAGTGTCTTGCGCCGATGGTCGATTCAGGTGCGCTCGAGGTCCTCACGGTCGCGCCGGCGTTGCCGCTTGCCACATACGCCGCGATCTGCAGGAGCGATCGGCGAAGCGGCCTCGTGTCGTCCATCGCAACGTTGGCTCAGGCGCAATGCGACTTCGGTCGGATCTTCCAGACCAGCTGAAGACCATCGTCCCCAGCATGCTGGCCAGCGCGTGGGTCCCGTTCAAGCGTCAGCGCGAGCAGTCGGCCGGCCGGGCTTTTCCTCGGCCGCATCGTCCGTCTGGAACATGCGAGCGAAGTTGCAACTCTCCTGAGCCAGCATCGCGATCGACTTGATCAGCGTGCTGCGCAGATCCGAGCGATATAGCGCGACATAGGTGACCTCCGGAATGCCCGGCGTCACCTTGATCACGGCCAGCATGCCGCTGTCGACCATCGCTTGCAGACAGCGCAGCGGCAGGTAGGTGACTCCCAGGCCGGACACGGTCATGCCGATCAAGGCCAGCATGTTGCTGCTGCCCAGCGTCCCGGTGAGCTTGAGGCCCAGCGTGGCCAGCCAGCGGTCGATCACCAGGGCGGTGCCCGACTTTCCGCTCTGAAGCAAGAGGCGATGCTTGGGCAGTTCGTGCAGGCGCAGCGGCTTGCGCGTGTCGATCAGGCCGGGCTTGCACATCCACGCCAGCTCGACCTTGCCGACGCGCCGGGCGCCCAGGCGTGGGTCTTCGAAGGCATCCGGCACGATGGCCAGGTCGAGCTCTTCCGCCAGAACCTTGTCGCGCAACACGACGGCACTGTCGACGTCGGGTTCGATCACGACCTTCGGATAGAACTCCTGGATGCGGCTGACCAGCCTCGGCAGCCAGGTCATCGCCGTCAGCTCGGTCACCCCGAGGCGCAGACGGCGCTCCATCACCTCGGGCCGCTGGAACTGCTCGGCGGCGGCATCGCGCTGCTCGAGCAGCCGCTTGGCGACCGCGAACATCTCCTCGCCCTTCTCCGTCATCCGCGCCGTGCGCGACGAGCGGTCGAACAGCGGCGTGTCGAACAGCGACTCGAGCTCCTGGATTCGCTTGGACACGGCCGACTGCGTCGTGTGCAGCTTGTTGGCTGCCTGCGAGAACCCACCCAGGCGGACGACCCAGTAGATCGCTTCGAGCTGCTTGAACGTCATCATGGTGCATGGTCCTCGCGTAAACCCGAAACATATCGAATTTTCGACTCGGATCGGAGTCCTAAATATCGCTTTTTCTTGAGCGAACGGGCGACAAGAATCTTGTCAACACAAGACGCCGACGCTCATGTCCACATCCGACTTTGTCATTCATCCCGTGCCTGCGACGGCACCGGCGCATCTGGTCGAGGCCTTCCGCACGGTCGTCACCTCGCATCTGAGCGACAACCTCCAGCGCCTGGCCGGCATCACCGAACTGCGACGCTTTCATCGCGGCCGCAAGCTTGTCGGCACGGCGTTCACCGTGCAGGCCCGCCCTGGCGACAACCTCGCGATCTACCAGGCGCTGCCGCTGCTGCGGCCAGGGCACGTCCTTGTCGTCGATGGGGGTGGCGACACGAACAACGCCGTCATCGGCGACCTGATCCTGGCCTATGCGCTGCAGCGCGGATGCGTGGGCTTCGTGGTCGACGGGGCCGTGCGCGACAGCGCCGCCTTTCTCGAAGCCGACTTCCCGTGCTACGCGCGCGCCGTGTCGCACCGCGGCCCCTACAAGCACGGACCCGGTGCGTTGAACGTGCCGGTTGCGATCGCCGGCCAAGTCGTCAACCCCGGCGACATCGTCGTCGGCGACGAGGACGGCATCGTGACCCTCCCCGTGGCCGATGCCGAGCGTCTCTTGGAAGCAGCGCGGCACAGCGCAGCCAAGGAAGATGCCATCCGTGCCGAGATCGCCAACGGCGAAGTGCAGCAGAGCTGGCTGCTGCCGTTCCTCTCGGTGCTGTCGCGTTGAAAAGGTGCAGCACGTGACCCAGTTGCTTGCCCATCGCCTCGACACGGTGAAACCGTCGCCCAGCATGGCGGCGAGGATGAAAGTCGACGCCCTGCGCGCCTCCGGCCGAACCGTCACCGACTTCACGATCGGCGAGCCGGACTTCCCCACGCCGCCGCACATCGTCCAGGCGGGCGTCGACGCGTTGCTGTCGGGCCAGACCCGGTACACCGGCTCGGCCGGGATCGCACCGCTGCTCAAGGCGATCGCCGCGAAGCTGGCACGCGAGAACGGCCTGGACTACCGGCCCGAGCAGGTGGTGGTGGGTTGCGGCGCGAAGCACATCATCTACAACGCGCTGGCCGCCACGCTCAACGAGGGCGACGAGGTCATCGTGCCCGCACCCTACTGGGTCTCGTATCCCGACATGGTGGCGCTGCATGGCGGCCGCCCGGTGATCGTCCCGTGCGACGCGCAAGCCGGCTTCAAGCTCGGTGCGCAAGCCCTCGAGCGCGCCATCACGCCGCGCACCCGCTGGCTGGTGCTGAATTCGCCCAACAATCCGACCGGCGCCGTCTACACCAGCACGGAACTGAAGGCACTGGCCCAAGTGCTGGTGCGCCACCCGCACGTGTGGCTGATGACCGACGAGATCTACGAGCACTTCGTCTATGGCCTGGCGCGGCACGTGTCGCTCGTGACCGTCGCGCCGGAGTTGCAGGCTCGCACGCTGATCGTCAACGGCATGTCCAAGGCCTATGCCATGACGGGTTGGCGGATCGGTTATGGCGCCGGGCCGCTGCCGCTGATCAAGGCGATGACGCTGCTGCAGACGCAGAGCGTCTCGTGTGCCGCGAGCATGAGCCAGGTCGCCGCCGTGACCGCGCTCGAAGGGCCGCAGGACTGCGTGGCCGGCGCCGCCCACATGTTCCAGGCCCGGCGCGATCGCATGGTGGCGCTGCTCAACCAGATTCCGGGCATCCGCTGCGCGCGCCCGGACGGCGCCTTCTACGTCTTTCCATCCGTGGCCGGCCTGATCGGCGCGACGACGGCATCGGGCAAGACACTCGCCAACGACCTGGACGTGACGATGTACTTTCTGGATGAAGCCGGCGTCGCAACGATCGACGGCGGCTCGTACGGGATGCCTTCGCATCTGCGCATGTCCTTTGCGACTTCGCTCGAGCAGATCGAGATCGGCTGCGCCGCGCTCGCCGAGGCGGTCGCCGCGCTCGGCCCCTTGTCCACTCCCACCCAGGAATTCACCCATGCGTAAGCTCTCCGTCGCGTCGTTCGCCTTCGTGGGCCTGGCCCTGTTGTCCGCCACGGCCGCGCGTGCCGACCAGCTGGCCGACATCAAGCAAAAGGGCACGCTGGTATGCGGCACCCTCGGCACGGCCGAGCCATTCAGCTTTCCCAACCCGCAGACGCGCGAGACCCAGGGCTACGACGTCGACTTCTGCGCGGCGGTGGCCAAGAGCCTCGGCGTGAAGCTGGAGCTGAAGCTGATCTCGGTGCCCGCGCGCATCCCCGAGCTGCAGCAGGCCCGCGTCGACATCCTGGCCGCCAACCTGGGCTTCACGCCCGAGCGTGCCGAGCAGATCGCGTTCAGCGAGAGCTACTTCGTCAGCGCCCAGAAGGTCGCGGCGCGCCGCGCCGACGGCTTCAAGACGCCCGCAAACCTGTCGGGCAAGCGTGTCGCCGCCGCGAAGGGCTCGACCTCCGAGGCCGGCGCCCGCAAGTTCATTCCCGACGTCTCGACGGTCACCTTTCAGGACACGTCAGCCTTGTTCCTGGCGCTGCAGCAAGGAAAGGTCGACGGGCTGGTCTTGTCGGAGCTGACGCTCGTCAAGTGGAAGAAGGATGCCGAGGCGAGCACCCCGATCGACATCCTCGAGCCCGCGCTGTTCAGCGAGCCCTGGGGCATCGGCATGCGCAAGGGCGAGACGGCGCTGGTCAAGCACGTCAACGGCCTGCTCGAGGCGATGGAGAAGTCGGGCGAAGCCGCGAAGATCTTCGACAAGTGGCTGGGGACCGGCACCCCCTACAACCTGCGGCGCGATTTCAAGATCGAGCCGATCAAGGGCTGAGCGAAGCAACTGCGGCGGTCTCATGAGCCCTCTCGACTTCTCGATCCTCCTGCGGGGAGATTACCCCGGGATGATCGCGAAGGGCTTGGTCACGATGCTCGAGCTGACCGCGCTCGCCTGGCTGCTCGCGATGGCGCTCGGGATCGTGCTCGCGCTCGTGCGCATGACTCACAGCAGGCTGGCGCAACTCCTCGTGGCTGCGTGGGTGGAATACCACCAGAACGTGCCGATGCTGGTGCAGATCTTCCTCTGGTATTTCGGCATCGCCACGCTGCTGCCGGCGGGAATGCAGCAATGGGTCAACCGCCACGGCGGTGAGTTCGTCTTTGCCACGATCGCCATTTCGCTGGCCATGTCGGCCTATGTGTCGGAGGACTTGCGTGGCGGCATCCGTGCGATCGCGAAGTCGCAGATCGAGGCGGCACGCGCGCTCGGCTTCACCTACCTGCAGTCGTTCTGGCTGGTGGTGCTGCAGCAGGCGCTGCGGATTGCGCTGCCCACGCTCGTCAACCACAGCGTGCTGCTGTTCAAAGGCACGGCACTGGCGATGACGATCGGCGTGGCGGAGTTGACCTACGCCACGCGCGAGATCGAGAGCCAGTCGTTCAAGACCGTCGAGGTCTACCTGTTCACGACCGTCGTCTATCTGGGCTTGTCGCTGCTGATCATGGCAGGCGGCAGTCGGATCGAACGGCACCTGCGCCTTCCCACGAGGTGAACCGTGGGTGACATCTTCGCCATCCTTCGCGACCACGGTCCGCTGCTGCTGATCGGCCAGTACCCGAATGGCCCGCTGGGCGGACTGGCCGTCACGTTCGTGCTCTCCGTCC
>DATEFR010000846.1:0-3540 GCA_035280545.1 Burkholderiaceae bacterium
TTGCTCAGCCGGCCGCCGACCGCCTCGCCGAGCCGCGCCCACAGCGCCGGTGCGGGCCAGTCCGGGTCGGTCGGGCGGACCCGCTGGAAGGTCGCCGGCAGCAAGGCCGCGGCGTTCGAGCTCGGCGACAGGGCCGCGAGCACCGGGGCGCTGGCGGCGGCTTGCAACAGTCGGCGTCGGTTCATCGCGGGTCCTTCAAGATGGGCTGCCTAGAATGCCCGCGTGCCGATCGCCTGGACACGCAAAGTGACGAACCCACCCGACCATGGGACGAAAGCGGGCGTTGCCGTGACGAGGCGTCGTGTGCCGTTGGCCGTTGCGGCCGGCTGGGTGCTGGTGCAAGGGGTCGTCAACAGCCTGTCGGTGGCCAACGATTTGCTGCGGCGCGGCGTGCGCGCCTCTCCGGCCGAGCCCTGGATCTGGGAGTTGAGCAGCGCGGCCAGCCTGTGGGTCTGCTTCTGGGCGCTGCTGGTCGCCGACCAGGCCTTGCGCGCCCGCGTGCGCGCCGGCTGGGCACGCCTGGTTGTCTACGCGGTCGGAAGTGCCGTGTTCTGCCTCGCGCACGTGACGACGATGGTGGCGCTGCGCCACCTCGCCTATGGGATCGCCGGCTGGACCTATGACTTCGGTCCGTGGGCCGACGGCCTGTGGTACGAGTACCGCAAGGACGCGCTGACCTACACCGTGATGCTGGTCGGCATGGCCGCCTGGCGCCGGCTCGGCGCTCGCGCGAATGCCGAAGCGTCGCCAGCGCCGGCGGACGAGCCGGTCATCGCGCCGCCGCCGGCCGAACCCGCCGCCGCCCCGACCTTCCTGGTCCGCACGCCGCAAGGCGACCTGCTGATCCGCGCCGACGCGATCGACTGGGTCGAGGCCCAGGGCAACTACGTGGCGCTGCACGTGCAGGGCGATGTGCGACTGATGCGCCAGACCCTGGCCGAGATGGAGTCGCGCCTCGCGCCGCACGGCTTCATCCGCACGCACCGCCGCGCGCTCGTGAACCGGCAGCGCATGCAGGCGATCCTGCCGGCCGACCGAGGCGAGCTCGGCGTGCGCCTGAGCTCGGGCCAGGTCGCGCCGCTCAGCGAGAGCCGGCGCGCCGAAGTCGTGCGGCTGGTGCTCGGGGCATCGGGCTGAGCGCCGCGCACCGAGGCGCGTTCAGATCAGCGGCATGGGCCGCGTGGCCGCGCGCCGGTCGTAGCCGTTGGCCACGTAGTACTCATGCTTCGCGACCAGCATCTGCTCGTCGGCGCGGCTGACCGTGGTCTCCAGCCGTTCGCCGCGCGGCGCGACGGCGTAGCCGATCGCGATGCTGAGCGGCGTGCCCGGATAGAACTGGTTGTTCAGGTCGAGCAGCGCATGCACGCGCTCTATCGTCTGCTGCGCGCCGCGCTCGTCGGTGCCGGGCAGCAGCAGCGCGAACTCGTCGCCGCCGATGCGCGCGGCGCAGGCCGGCTTGTCGACGACCTTGGCGAGCACTTCGCCGGCGCGCCGCAGCAGCGCATCGCCGGCTGCGTGGCCGCCCTGGTCGTTGGCGGCCTTCAGCCGGTTCAGGTCGATCGCGATCACCGCCACCGGCCACGGCCCGCGGCGGTCGAGTCGGTTCAGCTCCTCCTCGAAGTAGGCACGGTTGCGCAGGCGGGTCAGCACGTCGTGCTTGCCTAGGTATTCGAGATAGGCCTCGGCCTTCTTGCGCGCGGTGATGTCGGTCAGCGCGATCTGCACCAGGCCCCAGTCCTCCTCGTGGCCCGGCAGCACCGAGAACTGCAGCAGCACGTCGACCCGCTCGCCGTCGAGCGCGTAGTTGATCGTCTCGCGCTGCTGGAACAGCTGGCCGTTCCACAGGTCGATCAGCTGCTCGGTGAAGGCCGGGCGCATGTCGTCGCGGAAGATCCGGTCCAGGCTGCGCAGCAGCGTCGCCTTGTCGTCGGCGCGGAACATCTCGAGCGTGCGGCGGTTCACGTCGATCACGCGGATCTCCTGCATGCAGCGCTCGACGAACTCGGGGTGCACCTGCAGGAACACGCGGAAGTCGTCGATGCCGCGCAGGCGCACGTCGTCGATCAGGCGCCTGATCGCGCTGAAGTCCTCGACCCACAGCGACACCGGCGAGTCGTCGAACAGCCCGCGCGCATAGCGCTCGCTCGCCGCGAGGCTGCGCTCGGCGCGGCTGCGCGCGCTGATGTCCTCGATGGCGACCAGCACGCGGTCCCAGCGCGCCTGGTGGCCGGGCAGGATGGTGCCGTTCAGGACGATGTCCAGCTTGCGGCCGTCCAGCGTGTAGTTGACGGTCTGGCTCTTGAAGCCGAGCTTGCCGTCCCACAGCGCGACCAGTTCCTCGATGTGCTGGTCGAGCATCGCGTCGCGAAACACGAGCTCGAGGTTGTCGACGAGGTGCGCCGCGTCGCGCGCGCCGAACAGTTCGAGCGTGCGTCGGTTGACGCGCAGCACGCGCAACTGCTTGCTGCACTCGTCGACGCGCGCGCGGTCGGCATTCAGGTGAGCGCGCAGGTCGGTCACGCCGTCGGCGCGCCAGCGCTGGAACAGCGCATGCAGCCCGGTGTAGTCCTCGAGCCAGAGCGAGACCGGCGCGAGCTCGAACATCTGCTCGAAGTCGGTGTCGACGGTGCTGCCCGCCCTCTCGCCGGCTGCCTCGCCGGCCATCTCGTTCGCCGCCGCGTTCGTCATGACGTCATCAACGCTTCGATCTCATCGGCTTCGACCGGCACGTCGCGGCTGATCAGCTCGCAGCCTTCGGACGTGACGACCGCGTCGTCCTCGATGCGGATGCCGATGTTCCACCAGCGCGGGTCCACGCCGTCGGCCGGGCGCACGTACAGCCCGGGCTCCAGCGTCACGACCATGCCGGGCTCGAGCTTGCGCCACGGCTTCATCGTGACCCGCTTGCCGGCGTAGTCGGGCTGCTCGACCGGCGCCTCGTCCAGCGACAGGTACTCGCCGGCGTCGTGCACGTCGCGACCCAGCCAGTGGCCGGTGCCGTGCATGTAGAACTGGCGGTAGGCGGCCGACTCGATCGCCGCGTCGACGTCGCCGACGACGTCGCGCTTCAGCAGCCCGACGTCCAGCAGCCCTTCGGTCAGCACGCGCACCGCGGCATGGTGCGCGTCGCGCTGGCGCGCGCCGGGCTTCGTCGCGGCGACCGCGGCGTGCTGCGCGGCGAGCACGATGTCGTACAGCGCGCGCTGCTCGGCGCTGAAGCGTCCATCGGCCGGGAACGTGCGCGTGATGTCGCTCGCGTAGCCGTCGAGCTCGCAGCCGGCGTCGATCAAACACAGCTCGCCGGCGCGCAGCTGGGCGTTGCCGGCCGCGTAGTGCAGCACGCAGGCGTTCGCGCCGGCCGCGACGATCGCCGGGTACGCGGGGCTCTGCGAGCCGTGGCGGCGGAACTCGTGCAGCAGCTCGGCCTCGATCTCGTATTCGCGCACGCTGCCGGCAGGGTCGGCGCGGAAGCGTGCGCCGCAGTAGCGCATCGCGCGGGCATGCGCGCCGGCGCTGATCGCGGCGGCGCGGCGCATGGTC
>DATEFR010000847.1:0-10367 GCA_035280545.1 Burkholderiaceae bacterium
CGGCGGCCGGGCGCTGCACTTGTTCGGCGGGCGCTTCGGCGGCAGGGCGCGGCGGCGCGGCACGCGCGACCAGCGGCGTCGCTGGCGCGTACTGGTAGTTCGCCGGCAGGCGCGATTCACGCGGATAGCCGGCGGCGTCCAGGTACGAGTTCCAGACCTCGGGTGCAAGGCCACGCAGGGTCTGCGAGCCTATGCTCAGCGTCGGCGAATCGCGGCCGCCGGACAGGCGCTCGAGCGCATCGGCATCTTCGGGGCTCTGCAGCGATTTTTCGCTGTAGGGGATGCCGCGCCGCCGCAGCAGCTGGCGTGCCGACTCGCACGGGTCGCAGGCGCCAGTGCTTGCGTACAGCGTGACCGGATAGCGAGCGGCCGGCTGGCGCAGCTCCAGCGGCAACGCGGTCGATTCAGCAGCGGCCGCGCCGCGCGCGCCGAGCTCGCTGACCTTGCCGCTGGCGGGCGGCCGGTCGGTGTAGGTGACCTTGCCGTCCGGGCCCACGACCTTGTATTGCGCATGAAGCGGCGTGGTCGCGAACAGCGCGGCGACCGCCAGCAGCACAGGCAGCGAGGCGGTCGAGCGGGCGGGGCAGGCAGCGTTCATCGAGTCTTTCATGGACTTCATCGCGAGGACGTTGAATCTACCCCACGCCACTGTGGCGTTCAACCTCGCGTGCCCGTGCGAGAGCGTGATTTCTGCACGCGAGCCTCAGCTCAGGCCTTGATGGCGCAGCAGCGCGTCGATGCGCGGCTCGCGCCCTCGAAACGCCTTGAAACCTTCGAGCGTCGCGCGGCTGCCACCGGTCTCGAGCACGTTCTCCCGATAGCGCCGGCCGGTCGCGACATCGAACGCGCCGCCGGGTGCCTCCTCGAACGCGCTCCAGGCGTCGGCGGACAGGACCTCGGCCCACTTGTAGCTGTAGTAGCCGGCCGCGTAGCCGCCGTCGAAGATGTGCGAGAACGTGTGCAGCGCGCGGTTGAACGGCGGCGGCGGCAGCAGCGCCACCTCGGTGCGAACCGCCTCGACGATCTGCGCCACGCGCTGCGGTGCGTCGGCTTCGGTGTGCAGCAGCATGTCGGTCAACGCGTACTCGACCTGGCGCAGCATCTGCAACCCGCTGTGGAAGTTCTTCGCGGCGAGCATGCGGTCGAACAGCGCGCGCGGCAGCGGCTCGCCGGTGTCCACATGCGCGGTCAGGCGCTTGAGCACGTCCCACTCCCAGCAGAAGTTCTCCATGAACTGGCTGGGCAGCTCGACCGCGTCCCACTCGACCCCGGAGATGCCGGAGACGCCGAGGTCATCGATGCGCGTCAGCATGTGCTGCAGCGCGTGGCCGAATTCGTGGAACAGCGTGACGACGTCGTCGTGGGTCAGCAAGGCCGGGCGCTCGATGCCGTCGACGACGCCGGGGGCGGCGAAGTTGCAGATGATGTTCGCCACAGGCGTCTGCAACGGGCCCTCGGGGCGACGCCAGCGGTTGCGCACGCTGTCCATCCACGCGCCGCTCTGCTTGCCGGGGCGTGCATGCAGGTCCAGGTAGAACTGGCCGACCACCGTGGGCGCGCCGTCGTGCATGTCGGCCGCGGTGCGCTCGATCCGGTAGAACGCGACGCTCGGGTGCCAGGCCGCTGCGCTGTCGCGACGGATGCGCACCTCGAACACGGTCTCGATGATGTGGAACAGGCCGGCCAGCACCTTGTCCGCGGTGAAGTACTGCTTGACCTCGTGCTCGCTGAACGCGTAGCGCTTTTCCTTCAGGCGCTCGCTCGCATACGCGGTGTCCCAGGCCTGCAGGTCGGGCAAATCGAGCTCGGCGCGGGCGTACTCGCGCAGCTCGGCGAGGTCGCGCTCGGCGCCGGGGCGCGCGCGACGCGCGAGGTCGCGCAGGAACTCGATGACCTGCGCCGGCGATTCGGCCATCTTGGTCACCAGCGACAGCTCGGCTGCGTTCGCGTAGCCCAGCAGCAGCGCCTCTTCGCGACGCAGCTCGAGCAGCTCGCGGATGATCGCGCTGTTGTCGAGCTCGGCCGGGCCGAGCTCGCTGGCGCGCGTGACATACGCGGCGTACAGGCGCTCGCGCAGCGCGCGGTCATGGGCATGCTGCAGCACCGGCTGGTAGCACGGCATCTGCAGCGTCAGCTTGTAGCCATCGCGGCCATCGGCACGTGCGCTTTCGCGCGCGGCCTGCCTGACGTCGTCGGGAACGCCGTCGAGCTCGGATTCGCTCGCGTAGTAGGCGTAGGCATCGGTCGCGTCGAGCACGTGTTCGGAGAACGTTCGGGCGAGCTCGGCGAGGCGATCCTGGATCTGCGCATGGCGCTGCTTCGCCTCGCCCCGCAGCTCGGCGCCCGAGAGGCGGCAGTCGCGCAGCTCGTTGTCCAGCGCCTTGCGGCGCGGCGCACTGAGCGTGGCCGATGCCGGGTCCGCGGCCACCGCTTTGTACTTCGCGTAGAGCCGTTCGTCGGCGCCGCGCCGCGTGTGGAAGGCGATGACCTTGGGCAGCGCGGCCGTGTAGGCGCCGCGCAGCGCGGGCGTGTCGGCCACGGCGTTCAGATGGTTCACCGCGCCCCAGGCGTGGCCCAAGCGTTCGGTCGCGACGTCCAGCGTCGCGGACAGCGTGTCGTAGTCGGCCGGCGTTTGCGGAGCGACGGCGCGTTCGAGCGCGGCATCGGCTTGCGCGATCAGCGCATCGATCGCCGGCGCGATGTGCTCGGGGCGGATGTCGGCGTAGCGGGGCAGGGCGCTCGTGTCGAGCAGCGGGTTCGATCCGGAGAATTCCTGTTGTTCAGCCGCCGTCATCGTTGTCCTCAAGTAACGTCCGT
This sequence comes from Burkholderiaceae bacterium, assembly GCA_035280545.1. GTDB lineage: Bacteria > Pseudomonadota > Gammaproteobacteria > Burkholderiales > Burkholderiaceae_C > DATCSE01. The sequence goes on from DATEFR010000847.1 coordinate 2,818, forward strand.
CAACCCATCATCTTCTCGAGCCCGCCGCCCGCTCGGCCGCTTCGATCGTGTTGACCAGCAACATCGTGATCGTCATCGGCCCGACGCCGCCCGGCACCGGCGTGATCCACCCGGCCACCCGCGACACGCCGGCGAAGTCCACATCGCCGCACAGCTTGCCGGCGTCGTTGCGGTTCATGCCGACGTCGATCACGATCGCGCCGGGCTTGACCATCCCGGCCGTCAGCGTGTCACGTTTTCCGACCGCGGCGACGACGATGTCGGCACTGCGCGTGTGTTCTGCCAGATTTTTCGTCCCGCTGTGGCAAATGGTGACGGTCGCGTTCGCTTGCAAGAGCAGCAGGGCCATCGGCTTGCCGACCGTGTTGCTGCGTCCGATCACGACCGCATGCTTGCCGCGGATCTCGGTGCCGGTGCTTTCGATCAGCTTCATGCAGCCGTACGGCGTGCACGGGCGGAAGCCGGGGAGGCCGGCCATCAGCTCGCCGGCGCTGAGCACCGAGTAGCCGTCGACATCCTTGCTCGGGGCGATCGCCTCGATCACCTTGTGCGGGTTGATCTGCTTGGGCAGCGGCATCTGCACCAGGATGCCGTGCACGGCCGGGTCGGCGTTCAGCGCCGCGACTCGCGCGAGCAGCTCGGCCTCGCTGAGGCTTGCGTCGTACTTCTCGAAGATCGAGTGCAATCCGGCTTCCTCGCAGGCCTTGATCTTGTTGCGCACATAGACCTGCGAGGCCGGGTCGTCGCCGACCAGCACGACCGCGAGGCCGGGCTTCGTGCCGCGCGCCGTCAATGCCGCGGCGCGCTGCGCGACTTCGGCGCGGATCTTCTTCGAAAGGGCGGTGCCGTCGATCAGCTGGGCGGTGGTCATGCGAATTCGTCCTGTGCCAAAAAGCGAAAGGGCCGCTGAGGCGGCCCTTTCCGGGTGGGATCGCTCAAACCTTGGCCTGGGCTCCGAGCGCGATCTTCAGCAGATCGGCGACCGTGTTGGCGTTGAGCTTTTCCATGATGTTGGCGCGGTGCGCCTCGACCGTCTTGATGCTGATGCCGAGATCGTCGGCGATCTGCTTGTTGAGCCGGCCGGCGACGAAGCGCTCGAGCACCTGGGCCTCGCGCGTCGTCAGGCGCGACAGCAGCGCGTCGCGACTGGCCGCTTCCTGGTGCTTCGAGAAGTCGACGCGGGCGCGGTCCAGCATCTTCTCGACCAGGGCGACCAGCTCGTCTTCCTTGAACGGCTTCTCGATGAAGTCCTCGGCACCTTTTTTCATCGTCGTCACCGCCATCGGCACGTCGCCGTGGCCGGTGATGAAGGTGACGGGCAGCGGCGAGCGGCGTTCGAGCAGCCGGTCCTGCAGTTCGAGGCCGCTCATGCCATCCATGCGGATGTCGGCGATCAGGCAGGCCACTTCGCGCGGATCGAAGCGCGACAGGAACGACTCGGCCGAGTCGAAGCACTTGACGCGATAGTCCTTGCCCTCGAGCAGCCACTGCAGCGAGTCGCGCACGGCTTCGTCGTCGTCGACGACATAGACCGTGCCTTTCTTCGGAATCAAGCTCATGGAGTCAAAGCCGCATTCGCGGGAGCGTGAGGTTCGGAATGGGGGATCTCGACCGGCAGCGTGAACGTGAAACGACAGCCCACTGCGGTCTCGCCATTGTAGAGGTTCTGCGCCTTGATACGGCCGCGGTGGCTTTCGATGATCGAGCGGCACAAGCTCAGGCCTATGCCCAGGCCGTCGACCTTGGTCGAGAAGAACGCCTCGTACATGCGCGCGATCACCTCGTCCTTGAGGCCGGGGCCCATGTCGGTGACGCTGAACTCGATCACGCCGCCCTCCTCGGGCGTGTGGCGCGGCACGACGCGCAGCTCGATGCTGCGCCGCTCGGGCGCCAGCTTCGCGCTGTCGATCGCCTCGGCCGCGTTCTTCAACAGGTTCAGCACCACCTGCTCGATCAAGATCGGGTCGACCATCAAGGTCGGCAGGCGCTGCGCGACATAGGTCTTGATCGCGACATTGCGACGCCGCAGCTCGATGCCGGCGAGCTCGACCGCATCCTCGACGATCGCCAGCGCCTGCGACGGCTGGCGCTGCGGCTCGCTGCGTTTCACGAACGCCCGGATGCGGTGGATGATCTGCCCGGCGCGCTGCGCCTGGTGCGCGGTCTTGCTCAGCGCGTTGATCAAGTCGTCCTTCTCGATCGTGCCGTTCTTGACCCGCGAGACCATGCCGTTGCAGTAGTTGGTGATCGCGGTCAGCGGCTGGTTCAGCTCATGCGCGACCGACGAGGCCATCTCGCCCATCGTCACCAGCCGGCTCGTGACCTGCGCCTTCTCGGCCTGGCTGGCGGCCAGCGCCTCGGCGCTGCGGCGCGCGCTGATGTCGGTTGCGATCAGCATCTGCGCGAGGCGGCCGTCGGTCCACTGCAGGTAGCGCGCGCGGACCTCGAACCACTTCTTCAGCGAATCGATGTAGACCTCGCGCTGGTCCGAGCCGGCCTCGGTCAGCTCCTGCGTCGGCAGGCCGCCGAAGTCGTCGACCGCGTCGTCGAGCTCGGCCAGGAACGGCGTGCCGGCCTCGGCACCGGCGAGCAGCGCGTGGCCCTGTGGGTCGGCGCCGAACCACAGCCGGTACGAGCGGTTCGCGAACAGCAGCTCGCCCTCGTGCACCGAGAGCACCGAGACCGCGGCGTCCAGCCCCTCGAGCACGGTCGTGAAGCGCTCGTGCGAGGCCGAGAGCTGGTCGCGGATGCGCTTGGCCTCGGTGATGTTGGTCATCGAGGTCATCCAGCCGGTCTGCACGCCCTTCGGGTCGATCAGCGGCGAGACGTACATGCGCGAGTCGAACAGCGAGCCGTCCTTGCGCATGACCTTGACTTCGATGCCGCCGGCCGGGCTGCGCCCTTGCAGCTCCTGCTTCAGCAAGCGGCCGTTCTCGTCGAGGCGGTCGGGCGGCCAGTACGGGAACGGCGGCGTGCGGCCGACCAGCTCGGCTTCGGAGAACCCGGTCATCGCGCTGAACGCCGGGTTCACGTAGGTGATGCGACCTTCGGTGTCCATCGCGCGCATGCCGGTCAGCATGGAGTTTTCCATCGCGCGGCGGAAGTTGGTTTCCGACACCAGTGCGCTTTGCATCTGCAGGCGCCGCGCCATGTGGCGCCAGGTGCCCAGCAGCATCCAGACGGTCAGCACCGACAGCGCCGCGACCATCCAGAACAGCGTGTTCGAGATCAATCCGATCGATGTGCGGTAGCCGTGTCCGCGCAGCATCAGCCCGTTGTTCGCCGGCGCAAGCGGCACCTGGTAGACGATGGACGGCCGCGAGGCCTTCGTGCCGGGCATCGCGATCACGGTGCTCGCGAGCGCTCGTTCGTTCGCATCGAGCAGGCTGATCGCGTGGCGGTTCGACACTTCCTTCGGCACGTTGCGCCGCACCAGCCCTTCGATCGAGTACTCGGCGATCAGCGCGCCGGTGAATCCGCTGCGCTCGAGCAGCGGCACCTGAATCTGGAACACCGCGTTGCCGAACGAGTCGACGAACGGCTGCGAATAGACCGGCTGGCGCTGTGCGCGCGCGGCGAGGAACGCGCCTTCGGGCGCGGTGCTCCTGCCCTCGGTGGGCAGCGAGGCGGGCGTGTCGTCGGACGTGCTGCCGGCCTCGGCCGGAAAGCTGGTGGCCGAATAGCTGGCCTTGGGCGCGCGCGCCGCGTTGATCCAGACCAGGTTCGTGACCTCGGGCCGCTCGCGCGTGAAGCTCGCGGCCTGCGCGAGGAATTGGTCGTGATCGATGGCGCGCGTGACGATCTCGCGCGCGACGCGCACGAGCTGCTCCTGGTTCTCGATCAGGCGCAGGCGGATCTGCTGCTGCGCGATCTCGGTGTCGCGCTTGACCGACTCCTGTTCGCGTTCGAATTCCTCATTGCGCAGATACCAGAACGCCAAGATGATCGCGGCGAGGAAGAGCAGTACCGAAACCAGCGGGCCGAAGGTTGCGTAGCGGTCCTGGCGGGCGGCCGATTGGCGGCGCCACCAGCGGCCGAACAGGCGTTCCGGCCACGTGCGCTTGCTGGACATGATCGAGGCGGCCGGGGTCGCGGAATGCATGCGCGGATTATCCGGGAGCGCGCGCTGGGCGACTGCGTCGCAGTTCTCCGTTCGCCGGTTGGTTTGAGAGGTAAATTTCTTAATACGAAATCGAGTCGCACAATTTGGAAAACGGGCGAATCTGTGCGAGACTCCGCGTCGCCCGACATTCACCAGGAGACAAGGACCATGTCAGCAGTGCCTGATTCGTTCCTCGGCGCGGCCGCCAACGATGCGGATGCCCAGGAAACCCGCGAGTGGCTCGACGCACTGTCCGCCGTCATCGGCGCCGAAGGCGGCGACCGCGCCCACTTCCTGCTCGAGACGCTGATCGACCACGCGCGCCAGGCCGGCATCCACGTGCCGTTCTCGGCCAACACCGCGTACGTCAACACCATCCCCGCCGACCAGGAAGAGCGCACGCCCGGCAACGTCGAAATCGAGGAGCGCCTGCGCGCCTGGATGCGCTGGAACGCGATGGCGATGGTGGTCAAGGCGAACCGCCTGCATCCGGCCGACGGCGGCGACCTCGGCGGCCACATCTCGAGCTTCGCATCGCTCGCGACGATGTTCGGCACCGGCTTCAACCATTTCTGGCATGCCGAAAGCGAAGGGCACGGCGGCGATCTGCTGTACATCCAGGGCCACTCGTCTCCCGGCATCTACGCGCGGGCCTTCATGGAAGGGCGCATCAGCGAAGAGCAGCTGCTCAATTTCCGTCAGGAGGTCGAGGGCAAGGGCATCTCGAGCTACCCGCACCCGAAACTGATGCCCGAGTTCTGGCAGTTCCCGACCGTCTCGATGGGCCTGGGGCCGCTGATGGCGATCTATCAGGCGCGCTTCCTGAAATACCTGCATGCGCGCGGCATCGCCGACACCGCGAACCGCAAGGTCTGGGTCTTCTGCGGCGACGGCGAGATGGACGAGCCGGAGAGCCTGGGCGCGATCGGCCTGGCGGCGCGCGAGAAGCTCGACAACCTGATCTTCATCGTCAACTGCAACCTGCAGCGCCTGGACGGGCCGGTGCGCGGCAACGGCAAGATCATCCAGGAGCTGGAGAGCGAGTTCCGCGGCGCCGGCTGGAACGTGATCAAGCTGATCTGGGGCAGCTACTGGGACCCCCTGCTGGCGCGCGACAAGGACGAGATCCTGCGCAAGGTGATGATGGACACCGTCGACGGCGACTACCAGGCCTTCAAGGCCAACGACGGCGCGTTCGTCCGCAAGAACTTCTTCGGCCGCCACCCGAAGCTGCTCGAGATGGTCGCGAAGATGAGCGACGACGACATCTGGCGCCTGAACCGCGGCGGCCATGACCCGCAGAAGGTCTACGCGGCGTTCCACCGCGCGGCGAACCACAAGGGCCAGCCGACCGTGCTGCTCGTGAAGACCGTCAAGGGCTTCGGCATGGGCAAGAGCGGCGAGGGCAAGAACACCGCCCACCAGACCAAGAAGCTGGTCGACGAGGATGTGCGCGCGTTCCGCGACCGCTTCAACATCCCGATCCCCGACGACAAGCTGGGCGACATCCCGTTCTTCAAGCCGGCCGACGACACGCCGGAGATGAAGTACCTGCACGAGAAGCGCCAGGCGCTGGGCGGCTACCTGCCGCACCGACGCACCAAGGCCGACGAGAAGATCGCGGTGCCGGCGCTGGACACCTTCAAGGCCGTGCTGGAGCCGACCGCCGAGGGTCGCGAGATCTCGACGACGCAGGCCTACGTGCGCTTCCTGACGCAGCTGCTGCGCGACAAGGAACTGGGTCCGCGCGCGGTGCCCATCCTGGTCGACGAGGCGCGCACGTTCGGCATGGAGGGCCTGTTCCGCCAGATCGGCATCTACAACCCCGAGGGCCAGAAGTACACGCCGGTCGACAAGGACCAGGTCATGTACTACAAGGAGGACAAGGGCGGCCAGATCCTGCAGGAAGGCATCAACGAGGCGGGCGGCATGTCGAGCTGGATCGCCGCGGCGACGTCGTACTCGACGAACAACCGCATCATGGTGCCGTTCTACGTCTACTACTCGATGTTCGGCTTCCAGCGCATCGGCGATCTGGCCTGGGCCGCCGGCGACATGCAGGCGCGCGGCTTCCTGCTTGGCGGCACCTCGGGCCGCACGACGCTGAACGGCGAGGGCCTGCAGCACGAGGACGGCCACAGCCACATCCTGGCCGGCACGATCCCGAATTGCATCAGCTACGACCCGACCTTCGCGCACGAGGTCGGCGTGATCCTGCACCACGGCCTCGTGCGCATGGTCGAGAAGCAGGACAACGTCTACTTCTACCTGACGCTGCTCAACGAGAACTACGCGCAGCCGGGGCTGAAGCAGGGCACCGAGGATCAGATCATCAAGGGCATGTACCTGCTCGAGGAGAGCGCCGCGGCGAAGAAGGCGCCGCGCGTGAACCTGCTGGGCAGCGGCACGATCCTGCTGGAGAGCATCGAGGCGAAGAAGCTGCTCGAGACCGACTGGGGCGTGGGTGCGAACGTCTGGAGCTGCCCGAGCTTCAACGAGCTCGCCCGCGATGGGCAGGACGTGGAGCGCTGGAATTTGTTGCATCCCGCCGAGAAGCCGCGCGTATCGTTCGTCGCGCAGCAACTCGACAAGCACGCCGGGCCGGTGATCGCGTCGACCGACTACATGAAGAACTACGCCGAGCAGATCCGCGCGTTCATCCCGAAGGGCCGCAGCTACAAGGTGCTGGGCACCGACGGCTTCGGCCGCAGCGACTTCCGCTATCGCCTGCGCGAGCACTTCGAGGTCAACCGCCACTACATCGTCGTTGCGACGCTGAAGGCGCTGGCCGACGAGGGCACGGTGCCGGCTGCGAAGGTCGCCGAGGCGATCAAGAAGTACGGAATCAACCCCGAGAAAATCAACCCGCTGTACGCCTGAGCCCCGAAACAAGAAGCGCGGAGACACACTCAACATGGCATTGGTGGAAGTCAAGGTCCCGGACATCGGCGACTTCAAGGACGTGGAGATCATCGAGCTGCTCGTGAAACCGGGCGACACGGTGAAGACCGAACAGTCGCTGCTGACGGTCGAGAGCGACAAGGCCTCGATGGAGATTCCGTCGTCGACGGCGGGTGTCGTCAAGGAGATGAAGGTCAAGCTCGGCGACAAGGTCTCCGAGGGGAGCGTGGTATTGGTGCTGGACGGCGCGGACGCTGCGGCTGCTGCATCGCCGGCTGCGGCGACACCCTCACCCCAGCCCTCTCCCGCTGCCGCGGGAGAGGGAGCCAAGCCTGCACCTTCTCCCTCTCCCGCCCCGGCGGGAGCGGGCCGGGGTGAGGGTGGGCTCGTCGATGTCGTCGTCCCCGACATCGGCGACTTCGCCGACGTCGCCGTCATCGAGGTGATGGTCAAGGTCGGCGACACGGTCAAGGTCGAGCAGAGCCTGATCACGGTCGAGAGCGACAAGGCCTCGATGGAGATTCCGTCGTCGCAGGCTGGCGTCGTG
>DATEFR010000848.1:0-15214 GCA_035280545.1 Burkholderiaceae bacterium
AAAAGTCCGCTACATTAACTCGCATACGATTGAATCCGTACCGATCTATTCGGAAGACAAGATGAAGAAGCTGCTGTCCTTTCTGTGCGCCATCGCCGCGAGTGCAAGCCTGAACGCGTCGGGCCTTGGTTCGGCACCGCGTGCCGACCTGATGCCGACGCTCGAAGGCGCGACCGGCTGGGTCAACACCGGGGCGCTCACCGATCAAGACCTCCGCGGCAAGGTCGTGCTGGTCGACTTCTGGACCTATTCGTGCATCAACTGCCTGCGCACGCTGCCCTACGTGAAGGCCTGGGCGCGCAAGTACCGCACGGCGGGCCTCGTGGTCGTGGGCGTGCACACCCCCGAGTTCGAGTTCGAGCAGCAGCCGGGCAACGTGGTGCGTGCGGTCAAGGATCTCGGCATCGACTACCCGGTGGTCCTCGACAGCCGCCGCGCCATCTGGCAGGCCTTCGGCAATCGTGCATGGCCGGCGCTGTACTTCGTCGATGCGCAGGGGCGCGTGCGCCATCGCCAGTACGGAGAAGGGCGCTACGCCGATGCCGAGCGGCTGATACAGCAACTGCTCAAGGAGGCCGGCCACGGGGACTTCGCGGCCTCCGGCGTGGTGACACCTCGCGGCGAAAGCACCCAGGCCGCCGCGAGCTCGGTGCTCGCCGAGTCTGAGGAGACCTACCTCGGTTCCGTTCGAGCCGGTGGATTCGTCTCGGCGAGCGGTGGCTTGCAGCAGGGGCCGCATGCCTACGTGAGTGCGTCCCGCCTGCGGGCCAACGAGTGGACGCTGTCCGGCGCGTGGCGCATCGAAGAGGAGTACGCGCTCGGTCAACAGCCCGGCGGGCGCATCACCTACCGCTTCCGTGCCCGGGACCTGCACTTGGTGCTCGCCCCCGATGGCGGACGACCGATCCGCTTTCGCGTGCGCATCGACGGCAAGGCGCCGGGCGCTGACCACGGCGCCGACACCGATGCGGACGGCAACGGCAGCGTCGACGCGCAACGCCTGTACCAGCTCGTTCGCCAGGCCACCGCCAGTGCGGAACGGACCTTCGAAATCGAGTTCCTCGATGCCGGCGTGCGTGCGTACGCCTTCACCTTCGGCTGAACATGAAAGGATCTTCCATGACGGACACCATCGATGCCGCGCGACGGCGCCTCTTCGGCGCCGCGACCGCCGCCGGCCTGCTCGCCCTCCCGGGGTTGAGCCGTGCAACCACGGCCCACACCGGTTTCGCAGCGCTCAAGCAAGTGGATGCCGGCGTGCTCAACATCGGCTATGCCGAAGACGGCCCCTCCGACGGCCCGGTCGTGATCTGCCTGCACGGCTGGCCCTATGACATTCACACCTATGTGGACGTCGCGCCGCTGCTCGCTCAAGCGGGCTACCGGGTGATCGTGCCGTACCTGCGAGGTTATGGCAGCACACGCTTCCTTTCCAAGAGCACGCCGCGCAATGGCCAGCAAGCGGCGCTGGCGGCCGACGTCATCGCCTTGATGGACGCGCTGCGCATCGAGCGCGCCGTCATCGCGGGCTGCGACTGGGGCGCGCGCACCGCCTGCATCGTCGCGGCGTTGTGGCCCGAGCGATGCAAGGCGCTCGTCTCCGTCAGCGGCTACCTGGTCGCCAATCCGAAGACGGCGCTGCAGCCGCTGCCGCCGCAGGCGGAATTGCAGTGGTGGTACCAGTACTACCTGACCACCGAGCGCGGTCGCCTGGGGTACGAGAAGAACACCCATGCCTTCGCGCGGCTCATCTGGGAGCAGGCGTCGCCGAAATGGCGCTTCGACGATGCCACCTTCGAGCGCTCGGCGAGCGCGCTGGACAACCCGGACCACGTGGCGATCGCGGTTCACAACTACCGCTGGCGCCTCGCGCTCGCGCCGGGTGAGGCGCAGTACGACGGCCTCGAGGCCAGGCTCGCGACGGCGCCTGCGATCACGGTCCCGACGATCACCCTGGAGGGCGACGCGAACGGCGCGCCGCACCCGGAGCCTGCCGCCTATGCCAAGCGGTTCACCGGCCGGTACGAGCACCGCACGTTGACGGGCGGCATCGGACACAACCTGCCACAGGAGGCTCCGAAGGACTTCGCCCAAGCCGTGATCGACGTCGCCCGCGCCTGACTCCAGCTTTCTTCACCATCCCACGAGTCTCACCCTTCGAGGACCCACCATGCCCCACATCCAGGAAGTGCTCTACACCGGTCGCACACACACCAGCTCCGGCCGCGACGGCGCCGCCCGCAGCGACGACGGCCGGCTCGACATCAAGCTGTCGCGGCCGGGCAGCGCCGCGCCCGGCACCAACCCCGAACAACTGCTCGGAGCCGGATGGTCCGCCTGCTTCCTCGGGGCGATGGGCCGGGCCGCGGCGGCGCGTCAGATGGCACTGCCGCAGGGCGCCGCCATCGACGCCGAAATAGACCTCGGCAAGACGGACGAGCAGTTCTTCCTGGCGGCCCGCCTGAACATCGTCCTGCCGGGCGTAGAGCCGGCGATCGCGCGCGAGTTGGCCGAAGCGGCGCACCAGATCTGCCCGTACTCCAAGGCCCTGCGCGGCAATATCGACATCGAGCTTCGAGTCGCCTGAGTCCCGGGCAAAGTCTGCAGGCGCCTGGGGCGCCGCTCGATGCGCCCATCTACGCCGAGCGCCGAACCACGAGCGTGTGCGAAAGCGTCGTCGAGGGCGGGAGCTCGCCGGCGATTCGCCGCAGCAGCAGCCGCATGGCTTGCTCGCCGAGCTCGCGCCGCGGCTGGGCGATCGTGGTCAGCGAGGGCTCGAAGATGCTCGCGAGCGGCACGTCGTCGAAGCCGACCACCGCCAGGTCATCGGGCACTCGCCGTCCCGACGCCAGCGTTGCCTTGATCGCGCCGATCGCCAGCGTATCGGAGACCGCGAACACCGCGGTCGGCGGCTGCTCGAGCGCGAGCAGCCGCCGCGCCGCGAGCTCGCCCAGCGGGTGGTCGATGCCGCCGACGATCTGGATGTAGTCGGACCGCTCCTGCAGCCCGGCCTCGCGCAGGGCGTCTCGATAGCCTTCGCGGCGCTGCTGCGCGTAGAGATAGCGTTCGTCGCTGTTGATCAGCGCGATGCGGCGATGTCCTTTCGCGAGCAGGTACAGCACCGCGTCTTTCGCGGCCAGCCGGTGGTCGATGCTGACATGCGGGATCTGCTCGTCCGGCACGAACTCCGAGCAGGCCACCCACGGCAGCGAGCGCACCTCTTCGCTGACCATCTGCTGCGTCGTGTACGGATCCATGCACACCACGCCGTCGTAGAAATGGCGGTTCAGCATCTGCGCGACCGTGCGCTCGCGTGCTTCGCTGAGCCCCGTGTCGCAAAGCAGCAGTTCGTAGTCGTGCTCGCGGGCGGAGGCGCCGAGTCCCCGGACGATCTCGGCGTAGTAGGGGTTGGCGAAGTCCGGCACCAGCGCCAGCACCATGCGGGTCCGTGCGGTGCGTAGCGAACGAGCCGCGACCGTCACGCGGTAGTTGAGCGAGCGCATCGCCGCTTCGACGCGCTGGCGCGTCTCTTCGCGGACCGACGGATGGTTGTTCAGCACGCGCGAAACCGTCGCGGTGGAGACCCCGGCCAATTTGGCGACATCGACGAATGCGACCATGAAACATCAATGAAACGAGTCATGCAATGGTAGACCCTCGGACACACTTGTGTACCCATTCTCGGGTTTATCCCTCCATCGCCTCGAATGCAATGGATTACATTGAATTGCTCGCCAGCCAAACTTTCCGACAAGGAGACCGCAGACCATGAGCCAAGCAAACGACGACGATCGCGCGAACACGCCCGCGCGCCGAACCTTCCTGAAGAGCGCCGCGGCCGCGACCGCTGCGGTGCCCGCGCTCATGAGCGCGTCGGCGACGCCGGCATTCGCACACGACGGCGAGGGGCGCGGGCGGTCGATTCCGCGCGAGAGCATCAGCATCCAGCTCTACACGCTGCGTGAGTTGAGCCTGGAGGCGACACTGCAAGGCTTGGCCGCCATCGGCTATCGCAAGGTCGAGCACGCCGGCTTCGGCAATCGGACAGCGGCGGAGTTTCGGGCCGCGCTTCAGCAAGCCGGCTTGCGGGCGAGCTCCGGACATCAGGCGATTCCGCAGCCGTGGAACGACAGCGCCTGGTACCAGCAGGTTGCGGACGCCGTCGCAGTGGGGCAGCAATCCATCGTCACGCCGTTGAGTCCCATCACGGTCTTCCCGACGGATGGCGATGTCTCGAAGATCAAGGGGCTGACGACGGTCGACGCGTGGCAGCGCTACGCACAGGACCTCAACCGCGCCGGCGCGATCGCCCGCTCTGCCGGCCTGCGCTTCGGCTTTCACAACCACTTCTGGGAGTTCGCCGCACTCGATGACGACACGCCGCAGGTCGGCTACGACATCCTGCTCGCGGAAACCGATCCGCGGCTCGTGCACTTCGAGGTGGACCTCTACTGGGCCTGGTTCGCGCACCGCGACCCGGTGCAGCTGATCGCCTACGCCGGCGACCGCATCCGCCAGTTCCACGTCAAGGACATGCGCTTCGTCGACCGCAAGGCGACGTTCGCCGACGCCGGCACCGGCGTCATCGACTTCGCGCGCATCTTCCGCGCGGCCGGCAAGACGGGCGAGCACGAATACATCATCGAGCGCGACGACGCCGGTGCCGCCGCCTTGAGCACGGCGAGGATAGGCTACGACTTCCTGACGCGGGTGAAGCTCTAGCCGGGAGGCGCCGCGGTTCCTGGTGGGTGGGGCACCGGCGCTCCACTCCGGCGCGGGCTACCCGGCCTTCGCCTTGCGACCCCGCGAGGCCGGCTTGGCCGGTACGCTCTTCCCATATTCGTTCCACCAGGCCGTCAGCGCTTGCATGGTCGGCCCCAGCCCGCGGGCCTTCGGCGTGATGCCGTACTCGACGCGCGGCGGAACTTCGGCGAACACGGTGCGCGACACCAGACCATCCCGCTCGAGCTCGCGAAGCTGGGCCGTCAGCATGTGCTGCGTGATGCCGGGAATCGCCTTTCGCAGCTCGCCGAAGCGGTAGATCCGCTGGTTGAGCAGCCACATGATCTCCAGCTTCCACTTGCCCGAGAGCAGCCCGAATGCGCGGCGCATTTCCTCGTGCATGTTGACGTTGTCGGTGCCCTTAGTCTGCTTTCCCATACTAGGAGCCAATATTTCATCCTACTTGCGGCATTTCATCTTAGACGACATTCTTGAGGCTTGTCGATGCAAACGGCTACTCAGGAAGGATCTTCATGGCTGCAAGCTACACCTACTGGATCAGCACGGCGCTGCTGTCGCTGCTCTATCTGACCTCCGCGACCCTGTACATGGTCAAGGCGGACTGGGCTCGCCAGGCCCTTGTTGATCTCCACTATCCCGGTTATCTGGTGCGGGTCCTCGCCGCGGTGAAGATCCTGGCCGTGGTGGCCATCGTGTCGCGTGTGAGCGTGCCGCTGAGCGACCTTGCCTATGCCGGCGTGCTCTATCACCTGCTGTTCTCGGGGATTGCGCACATCGGTGTGCGAAAGCTCAAGGACGCGCTGCCGGCGGCAGTGGGCCTCGTGCTCCTGGTCGCGTCATTCACGACGCAGAACGCCGCGCGCGAGACTGCCTCGCCCTACGGCGCAGCGGTTGCGGCCCACCAATGAGTTGACGATGAAGGTGACGCTCTTGGGCGCAACTGGAAAAACCGGTGCGTATCTGATCGCGGAGGGGCTGAGGCGCGGTTTCGAGATGACCGTTGTCGCGCGCTCGAGCAGCTCATTCGACAACCCGAACGTCCGGGTTGTCCGAGGCGAATTGACAGACGTGAGTCTTCTGCGAGAGGCCATCCGCGGATCGGGTGCCGTGTTGTCGGCGCTTGGCCCCACGTCGCTCCCGCACCCGAAGGATTTGCCGATCACAAGGGCCACCGAGGCGGTCATGTCGGCGATGAAGCAGGAGCAGGTGACTCGCCTGATCGCAGTGTCGACGGGAACGGCTCCCGATCCCGCGGACACGTTCGATTTGAAGATCTGGCTGCCGGCCCTGCTCATCCGGCTTGCGATGCCGAGTGCCTATCGGGACATCATCGGACTTGCCAAGGTGATCCGTGCCTCGGAACTCGATTGGACGATGGTTCGTGCGGCCCTGCTGAAGAATCGCCCCGCGGCCGGGCGGCTGAACGTGGGGCTTTATGGCCGCTCAAAGCACGCCTTGACGGTCTCTCGTGAAGAGCTTGCGGCATTTATGTTCGACCAGATTGCGGGACGGGAGTTTGTGCGCAGGGCCCCCGGCATCAGCTCGTCTGGATAGTGCGGTGGTTCGGTCCTGGCGTTCCATCCGTGGGTGAGCGGCCCGGTTCGATCAGGGCCTGCACGCGCGCGAGTGCCAGGCCGATCTCGGATGCCGGCCCCGCGCCGACGTCGACCGCGATGGTCGTTGCGGCCGTCAGCGACGCTGCCGCCTTCGCAGCGTCGCCGGCGAGGTGGTGCGCCTCCGCTCGGCTGGTCAACAGCACGCCCAACCCGAACGCATCGGACGCCGAGCGCAACAGTGTCTCGCCGCAGTCCAGACGGGTCCGCGCCTCGTCGTGCCTGCCCTGCCGGGCATACAGCAGCCCGAGGTAGCTCAGGAACTGGCCTTCGGCGATCGGATCACCCAGTGCCTGCGCGAGGCCCACGGCAGTCTCGAATTCCGCTCGGGCTTCGTCGGGGCGCCCCTGACGCTCGATCACGATGCCAAGGTTGCAGCGCACGATGGCCTCGAGCCGCAAATCGCCAAGCTCGCGGCCGACGACGAGCGCGGCCTTCGACGCCGTTTCGGATTGCGCCGGGCGATCCGACACGATGTACAGCATGCCGAGGTTGCACAGCTGGCGGCTCTCGAGCCGGCGGTTGCCTGTGTCGCGTGCCATGGCCAACGATTGCTCGCATCGGATCAGCGCTGTGTCCGTGCGCCCGATCTCCAGGTGCAGCTTGCCAAGGTTGCCGAGCAGGTTCCCCTGCATGTACCGGTCGCGCGTCTGGCCGGCCAGTGCAAGCGCACGCTCGTAGTGCGACAACGCTTCGTCGATGTGCCCCTCGACGACGGCGACATTGCCCAGGCCGCTGTTCGCCATGCATTCGAGCTGCGGATCGCCGAGTTCACGCGCCATCCGAATGGCCGAGAGGTGTTGCGCACGGGCCTCGTGCATATGGCCCGTGCTCTCATGCAGCGATCCGAGCCGGAACGTCAGCAACGCCACGCAGCTCCGATCGCCTGCAGCTGCGGCGCCAGCCAGTGCCCGGTCGTACAGCGCGCGCGCAGGCCCCGATCGCCCGCATGCCACCAGTGCAACGGCCAGTGCCGACTGCGCATGCGCCGCCGCCCGGTCGTTCAACCCAGGCATTGCACACACCGACTCGGCCAGTTCGACTCCGGCCTCGAAGGGGCCGCGCAGGCTCAGTGCCGCCCAAGCGCCTTCCAGCGCGCCGGTGGCCAGGTCGCCGACGCCGAGTGATACCGCGCGCCGGCAGGCGGCCACGAGGTTGTCGAGGTCGGCGCAACGACCTTCCGCGGCGCGACCCGGCCCCAGCGCCGCGAACCACGCGAGGTGCCGCATTTGGGCCGCGGCAAGCGCCTGCGGCCCGCTGCCGGCATCGTGACCCTCGGCTTCCAAGTGTTCGGCAGCGTAGACCTGGACGCTCACGAGCAGGTCGAAGCGGTCGCCGCCGCGCGTGCGCACGAACGACTTGTCGACCAAGGACTGGACCACGTCGACCGGCCACGGCGCATCCCCGAAGCCGGACAGGTCGAGCACGCCTTCGGCGGCCTCGAGGGTGAAGCCGCCTTCGAAGACCGAGAGCTGCGCCAACGCGGCCCTCTCCGGCCGTGTCAGCAGATCCCACGACCAGTCGAAGGCGGCACGCAGGGTCGATTGGCGGTCGAGTCGACCGCCCTTGGACGCGAGAAGCTTGAATCGTTCGCTCATTCGAGCCAGCAGCATGCGCGGCGCCATCACCCGCACACGCGCCGCGGCCAACTCGATGGCCAGCGGCAGGCCGTCGAGCAGTCGCACCAGCGGCGCAATCGACGCTTCGTCTTCGGCGTTCGGCCGGAAGTCCGGCTTCGCCGCCTGCGCCCGTTGCGCGAACAGCGCGGCACCCTCTGCCAGCGGCATGGGCGGCAGCCCCAGAACCGTCTCACCCACCAGTCCCAGGAGCTCGCGCGTCGTGACCACGAAGCGGGCCAGGTCGGCGCGGGCTAGCCAGTGCCCCAAGGTCCGCGAGGCATGGCGCGCCACCTGCTCGAAGTTGTCGAGGATCACGAGACAGGTGCCGCGACCGGCGATGGCGTTGCCGATCTGCACCACCGGGTCGCCTCTTCCCAAAGGAATCTCGAGCCCCTGCGCGACGGCGCTGGCGATGCCATCGAGGCTGCGCGCACTGGCCAGGTCGCAGAACCAGACGCCGCCGGGAAACTCGCCGAGCCAGCTGTGGCCGTAGCGTGTCACCAGGCGCGTTTTGCCACTGCCGCCGATACCGAACACCGACACCAGGCGCGCGCCGGCTTGGATGCGGCGGGACAGCTCGGCGAGTGCATCGCCGCGGCCGACAAAGACGTCGCCTTCGGCCGGGAGGCTGTGCCGGATGTCGCGCACCGGCAACCAGAGCTCTCCCTGGCGCACCACCCGATAGGCCTTGTCGCTGTCGGGCGGCGGGGAGAAGGGCGCATCGTCGCCGCCGACCTCGAACAGCTCGAGCGGCTCGTCCAGTCCCTTCAGGCGCCAATGCCCATGCGACTGCAGCCTGAGCCCTTCGGTGCTCAGCGACTGCCGCGCATCGGCGGACAGCAGGATCTGTCCGCCCATGGCCACCGACATCACGCGTGCGGCGGTCGCCTTGGCCACTCCCTCGACCTCGATCGGCTTGGCGCCCAACGCCACATCGGAAGGACTGTTCTCGCGCAGCGTGACCGGGCCGACATGCAATCCGGCCCGTGCCTGGAGCGGCCAGGCGAGGCGGTTCAGCGCGTGCTGGTACGCCAGTGCGTAGCCCACCGCGTCCGAAGCCGCTTCGAACAGCAGCAGCATGCCGTCGGTCTTGTCGATCTCGCGCCCATGCCAGACGGGCAGCAGATCGCGCGCAGCGCGGTCATGCGCGACCCACAGGTTGGCCATCTCCGCATCGCCCAGGCGCAGCGACAGCTTGGTACTGTCGACCACATCGGTCAGCAGCAGAGCGCGCGGCGGGCTCATGGAACTTCGCTCGGTGCGGTTGGATCGCTTGGCGGCGATCAAGTCGCGTTCCAGAAGTCTCGACGAACACAGGCCATTGAGCAAGCGTCAGGAGACCGGCGATCGGCTGTGGAGCCGGCACCTGGCCGTCAGCCCTCCGACGGCAACCTCAGCAGCGCCTGCCCCATCGCGATGCGCACGCCGGCCGCGATGCCGTCGCACAGCGTGAACCCGCGCGGCGCGAACACGAGGATGGTCGAGCCGTGCTGGAACCAGCCCATCTCGTCGCCCTTGGCGAACGAGGCGTCGCAGGGGATCTCGTTCGCGCCGCGGTAGCGCAGGTGCAGCAGCACGTTCAGGAAGTGCAGCCGGATGCTCGCGACCAGGATCGCCGCGACCGGCACGAGCGCGATCGGGTGATCGCCGTCGGCCAGCCGAGCGCGCAGCACCGCGCGCTCGTTGCGGCAGAACAGGCGTTCGACTCGCGCGAGCGCGATCGGGTTGACGTTCCAGGTGTCGCCGCTCAGATAGGTCACGTGCTCGACGCGGCAATCGTGCGGCGCGTGGAAGCGGTGGTACATGCTGGAGGTCAGGCGCAGCGTCACGTAGACGCCGTCGCGAAACGGCGTGGTGTCCTGCGTAGGGCCGAACAGCTCGGCGATCGAATACGGAAAGCCCTTGGCCTGGAACACCTGGCCGTCTCGGACCTCGCCGCAGGCGCCTACGATCGCGTCGCAGGGGCTGCTCAGCACCGCGCCGTCCCGGGCTATCGCACGAGCGCCCGGCACCAGCTCGCGCGTGAAGCACTCGTGCAGGCTCGCGAAGCGCTGCCGTCGCGCATCACTCAGGTCGAGGTCGGTGAAGAGCCGCCACACCGCGATCGACAAGCGGCACAGCAGCGGGTTGCGAATCTGGCTGAACCAGCCCATGAAGCGGGTCAGCGCGATGCGCGGCACGCGGTTGGTCAGCAGGAAGTTCAGGTCCTCGTTCAGGACCGCGCGGCGCAGCGCTGCTCGCAGCGACCGCGCATTCCGGCTGTCGTCGCGGGTTTGTTCGGCGGGTTTCACAAGCATGTCAAAGGGGGCTGGTAGACAGTCGACATGACCTCACACCATGCGGTAGTTGAACGATGAATGAAGCAGCCACGTTGAGCGTGATCGGCGCATTGGCCGCGGCGGGACTGGCCTGGAGCGTGCCGCGCGCGGTCCAGCGCGTCGAGCTCTCGCTCGCCAAGCACCGCTCGATGACCGGGCACGCGCGCATCGCGAAGCGCGTCGCCGCGCTGATCCCCGGCTATGCCTACGACGAGCAGCGCTTCTTCGCCTCCGACGACGCGCCGGCCGACGTGGTCGCGCGACGCCGTGCCGGATTGGCGCGGCTCGCCGAGCACTTCGCGACGCATTGCCCGCGCACGCTGGCCGCCACGGCGCGCATTCGCGACGGCCTGTCGGACCTGCAGTTCACCAGCAGCTACCGCGTGCCGTTCCAGTACAGCCCGTACCTGCGCGAGCAGCTGAAGACCGGCAGCGTGCTGCAGGCCTCGGCCGGCGTCACGGTCGAAGACCTGGACGGCAACGTCTACCACGACCTGACCGGCTCGTACGGCGTCAACGTGTTCGGCTACGACGTCTACAAGGCCTGCGTGGACGAAGGCATCGCCGCGACGCATGCCTTGGGCCCGGTGCTCGGCGCCTACCACCCGTGCGTGGCCGAGAACATCGAGCGGCTGAAAGCGATCTCGGGCTTGGACGAGGTTTCGTTCCAC
The DNA here is from genome assembly GCA_035280545.1 of Burkholderiaceae bacterium. Taxonomy (GTDB): domain Bacteria; phylum Pseudomonadota; class Gammaproteobacteria; order Burkholderiales; family Burkholderiaceae_C; genus DATCSE01. The sequence goes on from DATEFR010000848.1 coordinate 10,965, forward strand.
ATGTCCGGCACCGAGGCGGTGATGCAGGCGGTGCGGCTCGCGCGTTATCACACGCGCCGCTCGCACCTCGTGCGCTTCAGCGGCGCGTACCACGGCTGGTGGGAGGACGTGCAGCCCGGCCCCGGCAACCCGGCACCGCCGCGCGCGACGACCTACACGCTGAAGGAGATGGACGAGCGCACGCTGCGCGTGCTGCGCCGCCGCCGCGACATCGCCTGCGTGCTCGTGAACCCGCTGCAGGCGCTGCACCCCAACGCCGGCGCACCGGGCGACTCGGCGCTGGTCGACAGCAGCCGGCGCGCCGGGTTCGACCGCGCCGCCTACACCGCGTGGCTGAAGCAATTGCGCGAGGTCTGCACCGAACGCGGCATCGTGCTGATCTTCGACGAGGTGTTCCTCGGCTTCCGGCTCGCGCCGGGCGGTGCGCAGGAGTACTTCGGCGTGCGCGCCGACATGGTCACCTACGGCAAGACGCTGGGCGGCGGGCTGCCGGTGGGCGTGGTCTGCGGCCGGCGCGATCTGATGAAGCGCTTCCGCGACGAGCGGCCGGTCGACATCTGCTTCGCACGCGGCACGTTCAACTCGCACCCGTACGTGATGGGCGCGATGAAGGCCTTCCTCGACCGACTCGACGGGGGCGTGCTGCGCGCGCAGTACGACGGCGCCGACGAACGCTGGAATGCCCGCACCGCGCATTTCAACGAACGCATGCAGGCAGCCGGTGTGCCGGTGCGCGCGGCGAACCTCCAGTCGATCTGGACCGTGTTGTACGAGCGGCCGTCGCGCTACAACTGGATGCTGCAGTTCTATCTGCGCAAGCATGGGCTGGCGTTGAGCTGGGTCGGCACCGGGCGGCTGATCTTCAGCCTGGACTATCCCGATGCCGACTTCGAACTCGTCGTGCAGCGCTTCGCCGCGGCGGCGCGCGAGATGGCCGAGGACGGCTGGTGGCGGGAGGACTCGGCGCTGACGAACCGCGCGATCAAGCGGGGCATCCTGCGCGAGATGCTGCGTCAGTGGTTCTGATCGCTGGTTGAGCGATTCAGTGGTTCTGCACGTGCGCCATCGGATCGATCAGCTCGCCGCGCAGCAGGTACAGCGGGGCCTTGTGGTACAGCTTGATGTCGTGGAACGGGTCGGTCAGGATCTTGATCATCCACGCCAGGCCGGTCGTCAGATCCTCCTGGATCCACAGCTGGCCGACGCGGAACAGCAGCCCGGCGATGCCCAGCGCGAGCCAGGCGATGCCGACGTCGTGGACATACTCGTTGAATGAATGCGCCGGCTCGATCAGCCCGAACAGCGACGGCGCGAACCACAGCACGAGCGGGACCAGCACCCAGGCCGACATCAGCACGATCTTGCGGCGGATGTTGTAGCCGACCTTGATCTCTTCCTTGTACGCGTCGGTGGCCTGGTTCACGTGGTCGTAGCCGCGCGGCTCGAAGAAGAAATGCCCGGCCTGGCGGCTGGTCATCGACACGCACCATGCCAGGATCGCCGACAGCGCCGGCTCGAACGCCAGCAGCGCATACGCGGTGACGAAGCTGACCGCGCTGAGCAGGTGCAAGCTCTGGTTGATGCGGCTGTGGTGGTAGTAGCGATGGTCGTCCCAGCGCTGGGTGTGGAGCGTCTGCTGAAGGGTCTTCAGGAAACCGTGCACGGCGTACCTCGATGAGTTGATGCGACATCCGCGACGGATGCGCATGACACGATGGTGACGGCGTTGCGTGAAGGTCGGATGACAGTTGCGCGGCAGTGCGGCGACAACGCGGCGAGCGTGTGGCCTTTCGCCGTCGCCAAGCGCGCGTTGTCACAGAACTGTTGCGCGAGTCGGTCAGCATCGGGTCATGGAAACGGTGCACGACTCGGTCATCGTGGATGAGATCCCGGCAACGCGGCGCTCGCTGCGTCTGGCCGTCGTCACGGAGACCTACCCGCCCGAGGTCAACGGTGTCGCGGCGACGCTCGCGCAGGTCGTCGAAGGCCTGCACCGGCGCAACCACGCGGTGCAGCTGGTGCGGCCGCGCCAGTTCAACGGCGAGTCGCCCGAACAGTCGCGCTTTCACGAAGTGCTGATGCGCGGCCTGCCGATCCCGCGCTATCCGGGACTGCGCATGGGGCTGCCGTCCAAAGGCGCGCTCGCACGGCTGTGGGCGCTGAACCGGCCCGACGTCGTGCACATCGCGACCGAAGGTCCGCTCGGCTGGTCGGCGCTGCAGGCGGCGCGGCGGCTCAAGCTGCCGGTCAGCACCGACTTCCGCACCAACTTCCAGGCCTACAGCAAGCACTACGGCGTGGGCTGGCTGAACAAGCCCATCATGGCCTACCTGCGCAAGTTCCATAACCTCGCGCATTGCACGATGGTGCCGACCGAGGCGATGCGTCGCGATCTGCAGGCCTATGGTTTCCAGCGGCTGCACGTGGTGTCGCGCGGCGTCGACGCGCAGCGCTTCGATCCGGCGCGGCGCAGCGCCGCGTTGCGTGCGCAGTGGGGCGTGAACGACGACGACCTGGTGGTCGTGTGTGTCGGCCGCCTGGCACCCGAGAAGAACCTCGACCTGCTGCTGACCGCCTTCGGGGAGATCGAGCGCGCGCAGCCGCGCGCGCGGCTGCTGCTGGTCGGCGACGGGCCGCTGCGCGTCGAGCTGCAAGCCCGCTGCCCGCAGGCCATCTTCGCGGGGCAGCGCACCGGCGACGATCTCGCCGCGCACTACGCATCGGCCGACCTGTTCGTCTTCACCAGCGTGACCGAGTCGTTCGGCAACGTGACCACCGAAGCGATGGCCAGCGGCCTGCCGGTGCTGGCCTTCCACTCCGCCGCGGCGGCTCAGCTGATACGCCCGCACGACAACGGCGTCACGGTGCCGTTGGGCGATGCCGACGCGTTCGTCGCCGCGGCGCTGGCGCTGGCCGGCGACCCGCTGCAGCGCCGCGAGATCGGGCGGCGGGCGCGGCGCAGCGCATGCGAGCTCGGCTGGGATGCGGTCGTCGCGCGCTTCGAGGCGGTGATCGAATCGCTGATCGCCTCGGGCGGCACGGTGGCCGATGCGCCGCTCGCACGGCTCGCGGTGCCGCGCAGCGCCTGAGCCCTCCACGCGGCCGCCGGCGATTCAGCGGCCTCAGTCGGCCGCGGTCGCGGACAGTGCAAGCCGGTTGCGGCTGTGCTCGGAGCGGATCAGCAGCGCGATGGCCGCCGCGATGCACAGCCCGAAGCCCCACAGCAGCGCGACGATGGGAACCTCCAGCGCGGTCAGCGCTGCGTAGACCGCCAGCATGGCCAGCACGCTGGCGTTCTCGTTGAAGCCTTGCACCGCGACCGAACGCCCCGCGCTGAGCAGCTGGCAGCCGCGGTGCTGCAGCAGCGCGTTCAACGGCACGACCATGAAGCCGGCGACCGCGCCGACCAGCGCGAGCATCGGCACGGCCAGGTACAACGTGTCCGCCGACGCGACGACCGGCATCATCAGCCCGAGCGCGACGCCGACCCACAGCACGCGTTTCGCGCGGACCAGCGGTACGAGGCGCCCGGCCGCCCCGGCGCCGACGACCACGCCGACCGCGACCGCGGCCTGCAGGTACGCGGCCTGGCTCAGCGGCAGCTGCAGCACGTCGGCGGCCCAGCGCAGCACCGCGAACTGCAGCGTCGCGCCGACGCCCCAGAAGATCGTCGTCACCGCGAGCGACAGCGCGCCGTCGCGGTCGCGCCAGAGCGTCAGATGCGCGTGCCAGAACTCCGCGCTGAGCACGGCCAGGTGGATCCGGCTCGCCGGGTAGCGCGCGCCGCTGTCGGGCACGCCGACGTTGAGCAGCGCCGCCAAGCCGTAGACCATCAGCAGCGCGAGCAGCGAGGCGATGTAGGCGCTGTCGTGCAGGCCCGGCGCGGCCCGCAGCGCATCGTGCGCCAGCATGAACGGCGCCGACGCGAGCACGCCGGGGCTGACCAGCACGCCGCCCAGCACGCTGCCGAGCAGTGCCGCGCAGACGATCGTGACCTCGATCCAGCCGTTCGCCGCGACCAGCCGATGCGCCGGCACCAGCTCGGTGATCAGCCCGTACTTCGCCGGCGCGTACGCGGCCGCGCCGAAGCCGACCACCGCGAACGCGAGCACCGGATGGCCGCCGGCGATCATCATCACCGCACCGACCATCTTGACCGTGTTCATCCAGGCCATCAGCCGCGCCTTGCGGAACGCGTCGGCCAGCGGGCCGACGAACGGCGCGAACAGCACGTACGACAGCGTCAGCGC
>DATEFR010000849.1:0-6179 GCA_035280545.1 Burkholderiaceae bacterium
GCTCCTTCGGCGAAGGTCTTGTGCAATGAGCGCGCGTCCAGCACCTGGGCCGGGCCGAGCGCCGGGCCGCTCCCAAGCCGGCCCGGCTGCCCCCTCGGGGGGTCGACCGCCGTACTCGGCGGGCGGGGGGCTCCATTACTCATAGCGCAGCGCCTCGGCGGGCTGCACGCGGCTCGCGCGCCAGCTCGGGTACAGCGTCGCGACGAACGACAGCAGCAGCGAGATCACGACGATGGGCACGATGTCGCCGCTCTGCGGGTCGCTGGGCATGCGGCTGATCAGGTAGACGCTGGCCGGCAGGAAGCTGACGCGCAGCAGCGCCTCGATGGCCGCGACGAGGGTGCCGACGTTGAACGCGATCAGCAGCCCGAGCACGACGCCGGCCAGCGTGCCGATCACGCCCGAGAGCGCGCCCTGCACCATGAAGATGCCCATCACCGAGCGCGGGCTCGCGCCCAGCGTGCGCAGGATCGCGATGTCGGCGCGCTTGTCGGTCACCGTCATCACCAGCGTCGAAACCAGGTTGAACGCGGCGACCGCGACGATCAAGGTCAGGATGATGAACATCAGCCGCTTCTCGAGCTCGACCGCCGAGAACCAGTTGCGGTTCGTGCTGGTCCAGTCGCGCACCGCGATCTGCGGGCCCAGCGCCTGCGCGAGCACATAGGCATCGGCGCGCGCCTGGTTCACGCTGGCCAGGCGCAGCTGCACGCCGGTCGGCCCGGTCACCTGGAACAGCTTCGCCGCGTCGGCGATGTGCACCAGCGCGAGCGTGCTGTCGTATTCGTAGTGGCCGGCATCGAAGGTGCCGACCACCGTCAGCGTGCGCAGCCGCGGCACCACGCCGGCCGGCGTGACCTGCCCGCCCGGCAGCATCAGCGTGACCTTGTCGCCCTCGCGCACGCCGAGCTGGCGCGCGAGCTCGATGCCCAGCACGACGCCCCAGCCGCCTGGCGTCAGCCGCGCGAGCGTCGAGTCCTTGATCTTCGCGAGGAAGTCGGTGACGCTGGCCTCGTCGTCCGGCGAGATGCCGCGCACGATCGCGCCGCGCAGGTCGTCGCTGCCACGCGCGATCAGCGCCTGCGACGCGATGAACGGCGCCGCGCCGACCACCGGCGACGGCAGTCCCGCGGCGGCCTTCGCCTGCGCGGCGGTCTCGCGCCAGTCGGGCAGCGCATTGCCGTCGGTTGCGCTGAGCTCGATGTGCGGAATCACCGACAGCATGCGGTCCTGCACCTCCTTGCGAAAGCCGTTCATCACCGACAGCACGATGATCAGCGCGGCCACGCCCAGCGCGATGCCCAGCATCGAGACGCCGGAGATGAAGGAGATGAAGCCGTTGCGGCGCCCCGCGCGGCCCGCGCGCGTGTAGCGCCAACCGATCTGCATCTCATAGGGCCAGTTCATGGGGCAGGGATGCTACAGGAGGCGCGAGCGCGGCGTCGGCGCGCTCGCCGCCGGGATAATCGCCGCCATGCATCTGCTGATCCCGTTTTCCTCTGCCCTGTCAGATGCCGCCGTGCATGTCTTGCGTGATCTGCAGCTGCCGAACCTCGCCAAGCTGCTGACGATGTTGACACCGCAACCGCCCGATGAAGGCGACGAGGCCACGCTGTCGCCGCCGCACGAGCGGGCGCTTGCGCACGCCTGGGGCTGGCGCGGTCACGACGGCGCGTGGCCGTTCGCAGCGCGTGCCGCGGCGGCCGACGGCATCACGGTCGGCGACGCGGCCTGGGGCCTGGTCACGCCGGTGCACTGGCATGTCGGGCGCGATCATGTCGTGCTGTCCGACCCGGCCGCCCTGCAACTCGCCGACGACGAATCGCGCGCGCTGTTCGACGCGGTGCGCGAGTTGTTCGAGAGCGAAGGCTTCCGGATCGAATGGGGCGCCGCATCGCGCTGGTACGTCGCGCACGACAGCCTGGCCGATCTCGCCTGCGCCTCGCTGGACCGCGTGATCGCGCGGCCGATCGAGCCTTGGCTGCGCCCCGACCCCGGCGCGGACACGCCCTCGCGGCTGGTGCGCCGGCTGCAGAGCGAGCTGCAGATGCTGTTGTACCCGCACCCGATCAACGAAACGCGCGAGCAGCGCGGCGAGACCCCGATGAACTCGTTCTGGCTCAGCGGCTGCGGCCGCTACCAGCCGTCGGCGACGGATGAACCGTGCGTCGACGACCGCCTGCGCGCGCCGCTGCTCGGCGATGACTGGGTCGCCTGGGCGCAGGCCTGGCGCGAGCTCGATGCCGACGTGTTGAACAAGCTGCTGCGCAACGCGCAGGCAGACGAGCCGGTCTCGCTGACCCTGTGCGGCGAGCGCAGCGCGCAGCGCTTCGACGCCGCGCCACGCTCGGCCTGGCGACGCCTCGCGGACCGTTGGCGCAGCGCCGAGCCGCACGCCGTGCTGGAGGCCTTGTGAGCAACGCGCCGCAAAGCCCTCGCATTCACTTGCGCGACGTGCCGCCGCGCACCGTCTGGGCGCTCGAGCAGGCCGGCGTGCATCCGCTGCTCGCGCGGCTGTACGCGGCCCGCGGCGTGCGCGCGATCGACGAGCTCGACGACGCGCTCGCGAAGCTGTTGCCGCCGTCGGGCCTGCTCGGCATCGACGTCGCGGCACGCACGCTGGCCGATGCGATCGCCGCGCAGCGGCGCATCTGCGTGATCGCCGACTACGACTGCGACGGCGCAACCGCCTGCGCGGTCGCGCTGCGCGGCCTGCGGCTGCTCGGCGCGCCGGCTCACGCGTTGAGCTACGTCGTGCCGGACCGCGCGCTGCACGGCTACGGCCTGACGCCGGCGATCGTCGACGTCGCCATCGAATCGGCAACGGCGCGCGACCCCGCGGCGAAGCCCGAGCTGCTGCTCACGGTCGACAACGGCATCGCGAGCCAGCCCGGCATCGCGCACGCCCGCGCGCTCGGGCTGCATGTGATCGTCACCGACCATCACCTGCCGGCACTGGTCGACGGCAGCGCGCTGCTGCCGGAGGCCGACGTGATCGTCAACCCGAATCAGCCGGGCTGCACGTTCGCGAGCAAGAACCTCGCCGGCGTCGGCGTGATGTTCTACGTGCTGCTTGCGCTGCGCGCCGAGCTGCGCGCGCGCGGCGCGTTCGACGCCGCGCCGCAGCCGCGGCTCGATGCGCTGCTCGACCTGGTCGCGCTCGGCACGGTGGCCGACGTGGTCAAGCTCGATGCGAACAACCGCCGGCTGGTCGCGCAAGGGCTCAAGCGCATACGTGCCGGTCAGATGCATGCCGGCGTCGCCGCGCTGTTCGCCGCCGCCGGCCGCGACCCGCGCCGCGCCAGCGCGTTCGACTTCGGCTTCGCGCTCGGGCCGCGCATCAACGCGGCGGGGCGGCTCTCGGACATGACGCTGGGCATCGAGTGCCTGCTGACCGACGACACGACGCGCGCCGCCGAACTCGCGCGCACGCTCGATGCGATCAACCGCGAGCGGCGCGAGGTCGAGGCCGGGATGCTCGAGCAGGCCGAGGCCGCGCTCGCGGCGTTGCTGGCGCGGCGCGACGCGGCGACCGATGCGGCTGCGGCAGTGGCGGCATCCGACACCACGGCTCCGTCGATGGCGATGGCCGCACTCGCGATCTTCGACGCCGATTTCCACGAAGGCGTGGTCGGCATCGTCGCGTCGCGGCTGAAGGACGCGCAGCACCGCCCGACTTTCGTGTTCGCGCGCGGACAGGACGGCCTGCTGAAAGGCTCGGGCCGCTCGATCGCCGGCTTTCACCTGCGCGATGCGCTCGACCTGATCGCCAAGCGCCACCCGGGGCTGCTGGTGCGCTTCGGCGGCCATGCGATGGCGGCCGGCTGCACGCTGGCCGAGGACGGCTTCGCGACCTTCGCCGGCGCGTTCGACGGCGTCGCCCGCGAATGGCTGGCGCCGGCGCTGCTCGCGCGCACCGTGCTGGCCGACGGGCCGCTGGACGCGCAGTACTTCGGCGCCGAGACGGTGCGCGCGCTCGACGCGCAGGTCTGGGGCCAGGCATTCGAGGCGCCGCTGTTCGTCGACGAGGCCGAGGTGCTGTCGCAGCGGCTGGTCGGCGAAAAGCACCTGAAGCTCGCGGTGCGGGTCGCCGGCCAGGTGCGCGACGCGATCTGGTTCGGCCGCAGCGAGCCGCTGGCCGAACGGGTGCGGCTCGCGTACCGGTTGAGCGTGGACGAGTACAACGGGCGCGAACGGGTGCAGTTGATCGTCGAAGCGGCGGGCTGAACCCGGCCCGCCGCGCGCGCCGGTCCGCGGCGCGCCACGACGATGCGTGCGCATTGCACACCCACGCCGGTTTCGTGACAGCGGCGTGACGTTGTCGAATGTCTGTCGCAATCGACGCGTAGCGTGCGCGGCCATGACGCATTCCCGCCACTCCATGTCCCTCGCCCCCTCGCCTTCCCGACTCTCGCGCCGCGCCTGGCTGGCGCGCAGTGCCGCGCTCGCCGGTTCGACCTCGGCCGCCTGGATCGCATCACCCGCGCTTGCCCAGCAGCCGCGCAGCAACGCCGCGGCCAGGACGCTGCGTGTCGTGCAGTTGCTCGACACCTCGGGCGACCAGCAGGAGCTGTCGCGCGACTACTCGACCGGCGTGCGCCTCGCGCTGGCCGAAGCCAAACAAAGCGGCGGCCGCGTGCCGCAGCTCGTCTCGATCGACACCGACGGCAGCCCCGAGTCGCTGCGCGATGCGCTCGCGCAGGTCAAGGCCGACGCGTCGCAGGTCGCGCTGCTGGGCGCGGTCGGCGGCCGGCTCGCCGCGGCCAGCATCGCGGCGGCGAAGCAGGCCCAGCTCGAGATCGCGCATGTCGCGCCGTGGCTCGCCGACACCCGCTTCGACAACGAACGCTCGGTGTTCACGATCTTCGCGTCGCGCGAGGCGCAGATCCGCCATGCGCTGGGCGCGCTCGCGACCGTCGGCATCGCCGAGCTCGGGCTCATCTACCCGAGCGCCCGCGAAGAGGATGCGGTGCAGGAGGAGATAGACGCGATCGCGACCCGGCTGAAGCTGCGCGCCCGGCGCCTCAGCGTGCCGCGCGGGCAGGAGATCGCGGCCTACGCCGCGAGCCTGCGCGACGACATCCCCGCGTTCCTGCTGTTCCTGGGCGGCAGCATCGAGCTCGCGCAGTTCACGCAAGGGCTGGCGAAGCAGAAGCTGCCGCGCTACATCATCTGCCTGTCGGACGTGGACACGACCACGCTGCTGCAGCTCAACCCGGGAAAGTCGGCTTCGATCATCTTCGCGCAGGTCGTGCCGAACCCGCAGTCGAACAGCGCGCCATTCGTGCGCAGCTACCGCAGCACGCTGAAGGCCTTGTTCGACGAGGCACCGTCCCCGGTCAGCCTGGCCGGCTACGTGGCCGGGCACTACGCGGCGCGGGTGCTGGGCGGGCTGGACGCGAACGCGAGCCGCGCCGCGGTGCTGGCCGAGTTCGACAGTCGCCGCTCGCTGGACCTGGACGGCTACCGGATCGAGTTCGCGGCGCATGCGGGCCGCGGCAGCACCTTCGTCAGCCAGACGATGCTGGGCGCGAACGGGAAGCTGATCGGATAGCGCTCGCTCGATGCGGGAGCTCACCCCCTAACCTGCAGTCGCGGCACGTGGCCAAGCGGCGCGGCTTTTTGCGTACATGCAGGACGAGGGCAATCCTCGATCAACTGAATGGAGCATGTCTTGAACTACCTGAGCACCTCGATCGCCGCCCTTCTGGCGACCCTGGCCACCGCCACGACCGCCGTGGCACAACAACAAGCGGAGCACCCGATGGGCGATCACCCCGCCGTGATCGTGAAGCGCAACTGGTCGCAACGGCCGATCGACTACGCGGCAACCTTCTACCCGCATCCGGCCTGGCTCTATCTGGCGTCGGATCCGCTCTCGGGCACGACGGACGCCCCCATCCTCGCCTCGGTCGATCGCAATCGGCACGGCATGCTCGCACCGTCGGCGCGCACGAGCGCCGTCGCCACGTCCGCCAAGTAGCCACGCGGCAAGCCGTTCGAGCCGTCGGCTAACGCACGGGTGTCCCGACGCGCTCAAAGCGCACGTGGCGTGCCGCAGCATCGGGCTCGGCCGCCTGCATCAGGCTTTCGGCTTCGGTGGCGATCTCGTCGCGCTGCGCCGCACTCAGCTTCACGAACGGTTCGACCGTCGCAACCACACGGTCCTTCTCGCGTTC